>JAFGBG010000170.1 GCA_016933295.1 Sedimentisphaerales bacterium
AGTTGTTGACTGCCCGCCCGGCACCGGCGACGAGCCGCTTTCGATAGTGCAATCGCTCGAAAATATCGACGGCGCCATTATAGTGACAACCCCCCAGAAGCTTTCCGTAGTTGACGTGAAAAAATGTATATCATTCTGCCGACAGTTGAGTCTGCCGGTGCTGGGGGTTATCGAGAATATGAGCGGCTTCATCTGCCCTTCCTGCGGCGAAAAAACCGAGATATTCAAAAGTCACGGGGGGCGACAAATAGCAGAGAAATTTGATATACCATTTCTGGGTAAAATTCCCATCGACGGTACCGTGGTTTTGGCGTGCGATTCGGGTGAGCCGATTATTAGTCTCGATAGGCAGAATCCGGTTGTCGAATCTTTTAATGCGGCGTTTAGTCCGCTTCTGAAAGCAAACAAAAAAACTCAAACTCAAAAGGAGATAGAAGCATTATGAAAATAGCTATACCTGTCACAGGCGGTGCGCTTTCGGCACATTTCGGACATTGCGAGCAATTCGATATATTCGATGTTGACCTTGACGGCAAAAAAATAACTTCGCGGCAGAGCTTAACTCCGCCGCCCCACGAGCCGGGGATTTTGCCGCAATGGCTTTCGGGTTTGCAGGTCGAGTTGGTAATCGCAGGAGGAATGGGCCAGAGAGCACAGCAGCTTTTCGCGCAGAATAACATTGACCTTATCGTGGGAGCTGCGGATAATACCCCGCAGGAACTTATCGAACAATATATGAATAACCGGTTGCAAACCGGCACAAATATTTGCGACCATTGACAAGTGGATTTCTCTTATGCCCAGGCCGAGAAATTGCAGACGAATCGGCTGTATGCCGCAGGCTACTTACTATAAGCCGCGGGGAGTCCCTCTATCCGCTCTGCAACATATAAATCTGACATTCGATGAAATTGAAGCAGTTCGTCTGGCCGATCTCGAGGGTATGTATCATGAGAAAGCCGCCGAAAAAATGAACGTCTCCCGCCAGACATTCGGCAGAATCATCGAATCGGCACGTAAAAAAATCGCCGACGCTCTGGTCAACGGCAAAGCCCTGTCTATCGAAGGAGGAATTATTGAGCTGAATGATACCGCCGCGACTGAGGGGCCGCCTCCTTTCCGGCGAGGCTGGGGCGGACGCGGACGGCACGGCCACGGGCATAGTCAGTGAAAATTATTCACAGCTCGAAGCCTGCTATTTTCGTGCCGCATTTCGGACATTTCGAATCTTTTATATAGTTACCTGCTATGTGATAACCGATACGCTCGATCAGGATACGGCCGCAATTGTAGCAAAAGGTACTTTCCGATTCCGCTCCCGGCACATTTCCGAGATAAATGTAATGCAGGCCGGCGGCTTTGCCGATTTCATAAGCTCTTTCTAAAGAGCTAAGCGGCGTTGGTCCGGAATCGAGGTATTTATACTGCGGATGAAATCGGCTGATGTGCCAGGGGACATCGGCGCCGGCGCTGTTTACAATAAAATCGGCGAGCCCTTTTAATTCGTCCTCGGAATCGTTCTCGCCGGGCACAAGTAGTGTTGTAATTTCGAGCCAGATGTTCGTTTCTTTAGCAATGTAACTAATCGTATCGAGCACCGGCTGCAATCGGGCCTTGCACAGCCGCTTATAATAATCCTCGCTGAACGCCTTCAAATCGACGTTAATCCCGTCGAGCCACGCCGCGGCAAAATCAATCGCTTCTTTGGTCTGGAAGCCGTTACTGACAAAAACGTTCGTCAGGCCGCGCTCTTTTGCCAATCTGCCGCAATCGTCACACAGCTCCATAAAGACTGTCGGCTCGGTATAGGTATAGGCGATACTTTTGCACCCGCTTCTTCCCGCCGCATCGACTATCCTCTCCGGGCTGATTGCCTGCCCTTCGATTCGCCCGTCTTCTATCGCCGCCTGGCTGATTTGCCAGTTCTGACAAAACTCGCACTGGAAGTTGCAGCCCATCGTGGCGATGGAAAAGCTTTTCGAGCCGGGCTGAAAATGAAAAAGCGGCTTTTTCTCGATAGGGTCGGGATTTGCCGAGCAGACCTTGTCGTAATTCAGCGAGTACAACACTCCTGAAATATTCTGCCGCACACAACAGCGGCCGAGCTTGCCGTCGTCGATTACGCAGCGCCAGTTGCAAAGTTTGCACCGGACCTTGTTGTTTTCGCCCGACGGCTGCCACAATACGGCTTTTTTCAGGTTTTTAACAGATGCCATTGCACATTTCCGCATGAATTTTATTTATTTTCCGGGTATTAATATATAGAATAATCCGAGGAAAATCAATTCGTAATTATAAGCCGAATTAATTTGATAAAGTGTAACCTGGAGCGCCTCTGTAATGAGCACAATGCTGTTCATGTCCGTCTGCGTAAAATGCCCGCCGTAGCTTAAGCATATCGCCATCGAACGACACAAAGATAATAATATTAGGTTCATGAAACAGAGACTTGAAAAAAGTAGTGCGATGAAATCACACCAATTCAGCTCTTAGGAAGTTTTTGGGTTATGGGCTTGCCGGCGTTAGGGACGAGGAAAAGATGCCGTTATTGTCTTGCCGTCCTTTTCGAACTCCACCTTATCCGGATATATTTTGATGATTTTAAAACCATCCACAACGTCACCTTCATAAGCAGGATTTCCCTGAACGAATATACATGATTTGCCTCTAATTGAAATGCAAATTGCTTCGATTCGAGGAGCTGCTTCCGCGACGACCGGCGTCGGTGTATCCTGCTTTTGTTCTAAGTCAAGAGAATCTACTTGATTGGCTTCTTTTGTTATAGGAGGATTTGAATAATGTATAACAGTTTTTGCCGTATCGGCTTTGATAGCCGATAGAGAGTATGAAAAGCGAAAAATTATGATGCTTGCAAAAAATACACCAAGAATAACTACCAGCGGCCATCTAAATCTAAATTGTGCCTGGTCTTTTGTATCCATATTGATTATCTCCTAAAAGGCAATTCCACAAGATAAAAGAATATCTGCCTTCATTAATTTATCGGCTCTTTTTGAAGGTCATATAACTGAGGCAACTCTTGAGAATGAAAAATACGTAGTTCTACTTATTTCCTTTGGAGTAGAAAAGGGGCGTAATTTCCTGCTTTTGCGCAAAATTTTCCTTGTTTTTTGACACAAAAGTCTGTCATTTCGAATGCATAGTGAAATTACCGGAATGGCTTACGCCACAATCTTCGATTAATAAAATAATTATTGGAAGATTGCCGGAGTCGGCCTTTTCCGCCTCCTCGCAAAGACATTTTTTTATTAGATTCCTCGGTTCCATCCGTCTCTGACGGATTCCACTCGGAAAGACAAATCACGAGCGACGAGTTACGAGCGATGAACAACGTGCCGTATCAAGGTCATTTTTCCGCTAAAACGGCGGTTTTTCCTTGTGTTTTTGCCGGAACTGTGTAAGATAGTGTTTGAACCACGGAGGGTTAGCCAACACAATTCAAAAGGAAAAAGTTAAAAGTTAAAACCACAACG
>JAFGBG010000171.1 GCA_016933295.1 Sedimentisphaerales bacterium
CATGCCGCGAGATGGCGTGAGATTCACGAGTGGCAGTCTGCTTTCGATTGGGGCAATCCCGTCGGTACGGCGGTCCCGTTTTTAGTAATGTTTATTCTCGCCTGGCTTATTCTTGCGACCTGGCTTATTTTGCTGTTGATTACCTCGTTGATTACTTCAACTATCAGTAGTCAGCTTTCAAAGCGAAAAGCTAAACATACCAAGTTCAATATATGGCCGAAAGTTGATTTGCCGCTGATACTTATCGGCGCCCTGACAATTTATATGGCCATACGTTCCCGCAGATTCATTCCGATAGCTGCTATTGCAGGCTGTCCGATTATAGCACTGTTAATAGACCAGATCATTCGTGTAATTTCAACGCTTATTAACTACAGCAGGGAAAAACGTTTTGTTGTTCCTGAAATGCCGTATTTTCTTCGGATTTATTTTATGATTGCCGGGGCTGTGGCGGTTTTGTTTTTCGGCGCGTGGTGGGGAATGAAATTTAAGCGGATATATCTCAACCCGTGGCCGAACGATCCTAAATATAGTTCAGTTTTTATGCGGATGACGGCCTCGGACGCCAAACCCTTTTATGCGATGAAGTTTATCAGGGACAACGAATTATCAGGAAAGATGCTGAATTACTGGACCGAGGGAGGTTTTATTGCCTGGGGTGAGGACCCGAACGAGGATGACGGTCAGATACCCCTGAAGTTGTTTATGGACGGGCGGGCGCAGGCTGCTTATAACCGCGACGCCTTTGATCTCTGGTCGAAAATTATGTCCGGAGACTGGGTTACGTTTGATATAATCCAGCGGGCAAAGGCCCGGGGTAGAAAACCGACAACCGCCGAATATAGAGAGATAGGCAAGTGGATGGACCAGCAGCTTACAAAACAGAATGTATGGTTGGTTCTTATGCCATCGGCGGTATATAATGATCCTGAGGAGAACAATTACTATCACGCTATAAAGGGTATTGAAAACGATCCCAATTGGCCTCTGGTTTTCTACAATGACAAGCAAAAGATATACGTCAATGTGAAAACGCCTCCCGGCAGGAAACTTTTTGAAGGGATTTTTACCGGGGAGACTTCTTATCCTGACGATTATCATAGGAATCTGATTCGCGCTTACAGCTGGCTTTTGTACTATGGAACCGAGGAAAAAAGGAAGGAAGGTCTTAAATTTGCCATCGATGCTTTTAACGAAAATCCATCTTCTGCTCCGATGCTGGAAATAATACTTCGTGCGGCAAGGTTTAACGAGCTGATACCCGAAGTTGATCAATTTTGTGATGATTATGTGAAAAGATTTATAGCTGAAAAAAATAATTGGCCGAAGCAGGATGGATATCGTAACAGGATTGAGGCGGCGAGACTGGCATGTTACCGTATGGAGCAAATTAACCGCTCGAAGGGAAATTCGGAACTTACCGAATTTTATGCCGCTCAATACGAAGAATGCGTAGATCAGTTAATCAGGATAACTCGAAGTATGAAATGGTGATCCATTGTGAACGAATCCTGCCGCTATGGATCTACATGAGAGCTTGCAGGTGAGCCAGAATGAACGATAAGCATCATGCAAGTCATTCCATCAGCGTTTTTTTCCCCTGTTTTAATGAGCAGGAGAATGTGAGGTTAACCGTCGAAAAGGCTCTTGGCGTTCTCGAAAAACTCGACATGGATTTTGAGGTAATTATAATCGATGACGGCAGTTCCGACGGAACCGGACAAATTGCCGATGAGCTTGCAGACCGGGACGGCAGGATTAAAGTGGTTCATCACGATGTTAATCTTGGTTATGGGGCCGCTTTGCAGTCCGGATTCGCGGCGGCTTCCAAAGATCTTGTTTTTTACACGGACGGTGATGGACAATTCGACATCGGCGAAATGCCTCCGTTACTGCCGCTGTTGGAACAGTATGATATTGTCAGTTGCTATCGGCTGAATCGCCGGGATCCGTTAATTCGCAAAATTAACGGCTGGTGCTGGACGAAGCTGGTTTGTTTGTTGTTCGGCATGAAAATTCGCGATATCGATTGCGCTTTCAAACTATATAAAAGAAAAATTTTTGAAGGGTTGTCTCTATCAAGCAAAGGTGCTCTGATTGACACCGAAGTTTTGGCTCGGGCCTCACGAAAGGGGTATCGTATCACGCAAAGAGGTGTACATCATTACCCTCGGGCGGCCGGTTTGCAGACGGGAGCTAATATACGGGTTATTCTTCGTGCATTCAGGGAGCTTTTTCAGTTATATGGTAAAATCCGTAGTGGAGTTTGATATTACAAACGGATTATAGTATATAACTTGTGGTGTACTTGCATGGGCGAAGAAAAAAACAATCTATTTATCTACGGTTCCCTGCGTGACCACAGGATTTTTCAATCTGTTTGTGGCCTGAGCTATACCAGAAGGGAAAGTCGTATCAGCGGTGAAACGCTTTTTGCTGAGGCTGCAATATTGCCCGGTTATAGAAAAGTCAGTCCAGACAATGTTTATTTCTATGCGATTGCATCTAAATCATCGAACATCGATGGGCTGGTCATACATAATGTCCCCGCCTGGGCGATGGCCGAGATTGACAGATACGAAGGCAAGCGTTATGAAAGGGAAACGGTACAGGTCAATACCGCGAAAGGGATAGTAACCGCTTATGCTTATCTCGTATCTCATGATTCTATGAAGAAACACTTCGGTGACAGATTCCATGTTAATCTGATACACGAGCTGTGGCTTCGAAAGCGTATTGAAAAATTTCTTAAAAAACACACTCGTCCGGGAGATAGAACGGTGGATGCCGAAGTTGAACGTTGTGCGGACAGAGAGCTTCTCGCTACGACTGAGCGGGACCTGGTAATGAGCCACTATCGCAGTGATGCAATGAGCGATTATTATCTCGAACGCGAGCTTGACCGGCCTCGTCCCTCCATTACAGATTTATATCGGGATGAGAAGGCAAAACCTTTCATTCCAAATTATTTGGCATTGGTTGTCAGGCATGTACTTTTGAATCAGCTCGATGAACATATTCAATCTGAATATCGTTTTGAGCTTGAACATATGCGCACTTCGGACAGATATTACAAGCGTTCAATAAGCCTGCTAATCGGTCTGCTGATAATTAATACTAACGGGCCGGCGGTTGATCTGATAATTAAGAAGTGTCTCCAAACAATGCCGTATGCCAAACACGACCTGATAGATTATGTAAAATATGCCGTACGTGCGGCACGAAGTATGTTCGATGAGCGTGTAGTTCTCGCCAAGTTGAATCAGATTCGTTCGAGTCTTCAGCCCGGACTTGTTCCACTCGGACTTGAAATAGAATTGAGCAATCTCGGTCCGGCGGCAGTCGAGCCGCAGCGAAGCCGGCAGAATGCATTTGATCCGATTTATGACGGCTTCAAATATTTTCATGATTATCGCCTGGATATTCTGTCTTGGAAACTCGGCGGTTACATCGATGACCATAGCGGCTCCACAGACAGGGCGCGAAGGTCCGGATTTCTGGAGCTTGCCCCGGGAAGGCTCAATATTGCAGGGGAATTGTCAAGGCCGGCAACGGCGGATCCGTGGTTGTTGAACCAGTTGATACACGAAATTGTTCTTTTTTATGATATTCACCCGCACAGTTTACATTTATCTTTTCAGCTTCGAAAGAAGCAGCTCGGTAAACAAAAAAAAATGCCTCTTGGTTTTGTCAAATGCCTGCTTGCACTTGGCGGCGGACCGGAGCTTAAGGAGGCGGGCAGACTATGGGTTTCCAGAATGGGATATGATGAAATAACGCAATATCCAAGGGTGTTTAATTCTCATGATGAGGAAGCGATTACCGAGGAGCTTGTTTTCGCCAGGACCAGCAAACGAAAATGGTACTTGGGCGGAGATGAAATTGCGGATAAATCTCCCGCTCAGGCGACAACATATGTTCAGCAATATAAATTTATTCGTCTGGAAAGAAGAGCTAATTACGAGCCGTTAATTATGTGTCTTAAAGGTTTACAGTTGGCATATAATCCCGGCGATTATTTGACCATCGAACAACTGCGCAGCAGCGTGAAATTACGGGATGAATATGAACAGCTCAAGCAATGGGCGGACAAACCGGAGGAAATAACTCCACAGACAATCAGCAGGTTCGTAAATACTGTTCACGAGGGTCTGGTGAGTGAAGGGCATCGCCAACCGGTTCATAAATTGCATTATATCGACTGGGTGCTTAGCTCAATTGACGTACAGTTGCGAATGTTTAATCAATTGCTGAAAAAAGACTCGTAATGAAGACAGTTGATTTTAATGGTTTTTTCCTGCCGTACTGACGACGTTTTCGCAGGGAAAACGATCGTGTCTTTTTATGATGTTTTAAATCTGCGAAGAAAGTAAATGATGAAAAAACATCTCTATCTGTTTGTAAAAATCAATGCCGTCATTATGATTTTAATTTTGGCATATATTTTCTTTATACCGGCGGTTATACTGTTTTGCGATTTGAGGGATCCGGGGTTATACAGCAACGAAATGCCGCGTTGCGTATTTCGCTGGCATAAGGCACTTTCACCGAAGTATGAAAAATGGGCAAGAAAACGCGTCACTGGCGGAGCGGCAACAAAATTATCAACAGAAAATATTTCCGGAACGGAATGGCCTGTTTTCGGCTCGGTTTTTTATCTTTGGGCGACGGAAGCTCTTCAGGAAGCTTTCGAGGAGAATCCGAAACAGGCATCCTCGGCTCCGAAAGATTATGCACGAGGTGCTATCGAGGCGGCTGCTGCTCTGGTTGCGGACCCCAATCATGCAAACTGGGTCAAACAGCATTGGGGCGATGATTATCTTGAAAAGGAGAATCTATTCTATCGAATGCTGCTTATTTCCGGCCTGACCAGCTATCAGAAGCTGACCGGCGACGGCAAATACGAGGTACTTTTACGCAGTCAGGTAGAGTCGCTGGCGAAAGAGCTTGACGAATCCCCTCGCGGATTGCTGGATGATTATCCCGGGCAATGTTATCCCGTGGATATTGTACCGGCAATAGCGGCAATTCGTAGGGCGGATGCTGTTTTAGGGACCGACCACAGCAAATTTGCCGCTCGTGCAATTCGAGGTTTTCAGGGCAATTCTCTCGATCCGGATACAGGCCTGCCGGCTTATGTTGTTAATTCCAAAACCGGACGGGCTATGGATAGTGCCCGCGGAGTGGGGCTTTCATTTATGCTGATTTGGGCTCCGGAATTGTGGCAGGAGACAGCACAGGATTGGTACGGCAAATATGAGGAACATTTCTGGCAGCAGGAAAAATGGTTGGCCGGATTCAGAGAATTTCCACGAGGCACAGATCCGGGGAACTTTATTTTTATCGAAGTTGATGCCGGGCCGGTCGTCGCCGGTTATGGCGCTGCGGCATGCGCCTTCGGTATCGGAGCGGCCAGGGCAATGGGAAGGTTTGACCATGCTTATTGCCTTTCAACTCAGGCTATCGTCGGCTCGTGGCCTCTGCCGGACGGGACTTTGCTGGGACCTCGCATATTGTCCAATATTTCCGATGCACCATATCTTGGGGAGGCGGCGATACTGTTTGCTTTATCGCGAAAACCTGTTGGGCCTGTTTTAGTGTCCGAACGGACAAAACTTCCTATGTCCGTTTATGCCGGTATTGCTTTTATTATTTGTGTTGGGACTTATGAAGTTGTGGCGACTATCCGTAAGCTCAGGCGGTGGAAAAAACATCATGAGAAGTTTTATGTCCCCGCACCGGAAGTGCAGATCTGGATTTGGATGGGTTTGATGGTTTCGTCTTTGTTTATCTGGGCAATGATAAGCGCCCCCGTGGGTTTAATTGTTCTTTTGGCTGCTCAGTTGGTGCCCTTTAAGCTCAGGAAGCGACATTACGCCGAAGGGGAAGTTGGGAAAGAAGGCGAGTAAATATTTATTAAAGATAGATATAAGTTTCAAAACAAGAGAAAATATCTGTTGAATATTTGAGTGGAGTTTTTCAATGAGCCAGAAATATGAGTACAAGTTTGTTCGTCTCGGTGAAGGGCTACTTAATGTCAGGCGGGAGGGTAGAGAGCGATATCAGTCTGTTATACATGAGAATTCCCGGCAGGGCTGGCGATTGGTTCAAATCTTTGCCCCCGGCATAGGTGCTTACGGAGCGGCAAAATTTTACGAGATGATATTTGAACGCGAACTTTAAAATTAAAAGAGAGCCGCCGTCGATAGTATGACTACGGCCCTCTTGCTGTTATATGATCGGGGGGCATTAATTGTTAATCAGTTTAAGACTTTGTAAATATATTGTGCTTCCAGTGCTTTTTCGATTTGCATGCTCGCATCTCTTAAATGTGCCCTGGTGTACGGATCGAGATTGTCGCCAGAGTTGTCAATGACGTTATCTATATCCTCCTTAATTGTCTTCAGCTTATCTGTGACCAGATTAGCAATCGGTTTGTACGCCGAAGTGCCCATATAGTCCGACCTGGTCAGGTCGATCATAAGCTCAAGGTATTCGCGCTGGAGATTACGCCTGAGGCTGGATATGAAAGGTTGTCGAACGGTATATTTTTTCCCCGTTTCCGTCGTAGCGCCTCTTGTAGAGGATTGGTCCAGCTCGCTCCAGATTGCATCAGTGACTGTGTCTAACAATTCGTTTAAAGTCAAAGCATCTTCATCCGCCGGAACTAAAAATTCGTTGTCATAAATCCGGCGAAGAGTTGTCGGATACATTAAATTTGATAAAATTGTGGCCTGAATCCCCATGATTTGGTCATGAATCGGCCATGTTGAATCATCGATTGCGACGGCCAGGTTGTCCAGCCATTTGTCCACGGTCATTCGCAGTAAAAGGTCTTCTGTCAATCCGAAGGCTTCGTCTTTGAAGGTGTTTTCGATAACAAATTCCAATGCGTCACGCTGTTTCTTGGCCGAGACAACTTCTATCGGCAGGCGGGCGTTTTTATCACCTTTTTTATCCCGGTAGATATAAGCGCCGCCCAGCCAGTTGCCCATAGTGCTTACCGCCCGCATTTGCAGGCTGAGGGTCATTTCATAAGCTCGCCGGACTTTCGACCAGCTATCACCTTCCTTGACGAGTTTCTCGATGATACGTTCTCGATTGTGTTTGGCGATTCGGATTTGATTATTGGCGTAGTCGAGCGGATTTTTGCTCAGGTCATATCGGCGGGCGAAAGGATCGGGGCCGTATGTGTCTTCGTCCGTTCCGTATTGCAGCTCGGGCTCGGCTACCCGCTCCAGTATCGATTTTAACTCCTTTTCGTCCTGGGTGTATCCGTATTCGATGGCCCATATATCGTAAGGGCCGACGCCTATCATAGTATAGTCTCCCTGGACTTCGCCGTCATCGAGATTCATATTTATCGGCAGATAATCCATCACGGAAGAGGAGTTGGGTTTGTGCCCTTTTAGTTCTTCGCTGTTGATTTCGGCCATAGAGTAGGTGCTCGAACCTTTGAAGTTGTGCCTCAGACCGAGGGTGTGCCCGACTTCGTGACAAACAAGCTCGGCGAGCAGCGGCCCGATGAAAGATTCCGGCATACCGTCTATTGTCGGTTCTTTTTCTGTGTCTTCTTTTTCCTCCTTATCTTTTTCTTCTTTTTTCTCCTCATCATCTTTCTTCTTTTCATCGTCCTTCTCATCATCTTCATTCGCCATCATGGCAAGCTGCATTCTGAACAGGGCGACATCAAAAGCCATACCCTGCGATAAAGAGCACAAACCGTTAACCTGAGATGTTCTTCCTATCAGTCCGTCGAATTCGTCGTCTCCGATAAGTTCGGGATTTACCTGTGCCATCGGGTGTCCACCGTAAGGCATACTTTTATATTTGGCGATTTCCTGCCTTATACTTTCGCGCTGGGCGGGTGGTGACAGACGGATTCGCGGGTCCCAGTTCGGATGGTCGTTCAGCCAGGCGAGTGTTTCTGGGCTGACGCCTTCCATTGCTATCTCGGGCATAACCTCATTATAATTTATCCAGAAGTGTCGAATCCAGCCATCCGTAAGAATGATATCCGCATCGAGAATTTGCCCCGTTTCCGGATGTACCCGGCTGGGGCCGATGGCAGTCCCGACATTATTGCTTAGCCATCTTATGAAATTGTATCGAACATCTTCCGGATCTTTTTCCATGTGAGCTCCTGATTCTTTGTCCTGGTAGTAAACCTCGATAGCATTGGAAATACCGACTTTCTCGAAAGCTTCGTTCCAGTACAACAGGCCTTCTCTTACATAGCGGCGATAACGAACCGGCGTCGTATGCTCGATGTAAAAAACTATCGGTTTCTTGGGAGGGCTGACATTGAGAGATTTGTCGGCTTTTTCAAGTTGCCAGCGATTGATGTAACGTACCCTTGTTTCCGGGTCCTTGAATTGTCCGTAATCGTCGAATCCGGTTGTGAAATAGCCGACACGTTCGTCCGCCTTGCGTGTTTTATAGCCGGTATTGCCGGGTATTTCACTAATGGAATAATGAAGCGTTTGAAGACGTCCGTTTGCCGTTGGTATCTCGAAGGCCAGCTCTATATTTTTGGGAAATGCCTTTGCCTTTTTGATTTTAATCAGATTTTTGTTGGAAATCCGGACACTTCCGCCGAAAAATTTGTCTGCCTGGCCTATAAGTAATTCATCTATATCGATTACCGGGGAACCGCCGGACATTGATACAATAGGCACGTCAAGAATCACGCGGTCTGTGAATAAACGTTGTATCGAGCTTTTAGACTCATCATCTCCGGTTGATTTGATCTGGATGTTAGGCTCGATTAAGGCCAGACGCTTGTCGTAGCGTTTCCAATAGACGTACATATCTCCCGCCTGAAGACCGGCAAATTCTTCCCCGCTGGCGATAGTAAGTGCAATAAAGAATTTTTTATTTTCATAACCGGACGGCAGTGCCGCAAGAACCTGTCCGTCCTTCTCGCGTGTCCAGACCGTATAAAGGCTTTGTTCGCCTTCGGCGGTTGAGACAACTTTCTCATAATCCTTAATGACATCCTTCAAAGGCGGAAATTCGGGTTTTTCCTTTTCCGCTTCTTGTTTTTCAGAAGGCGGTTTTTCCTGACCGGTTACGATGGGTATGGACAATAATACAGAAATTATAGCCATCAGAATCAACAGAGTTAAAAAGTGTTTCGAACGTGAATTAAACATCTAAAAATCTCCTAAAATATGTGTAGATTTACTCTTCAAACCTTCTAAGTCGTAAGGTTGAATAGATTCTACCCGTAAATACGACGTTGTACGGGTATGTTTATAACCAGTTTTAATCAGTATGTATCTTAAATGTCTTTCGACCGCATAAGAGGAAAATCTTGAATTTATGCCGTTTTAAGCGGTGCTTCGATATATGAGTCTTTTCAAGCTTTTTGATTGATTATCGGTCATTGATGGTTAATAATTGTGGCGATTCTGATGAGGGCTCTTATAGGGTGTGGAAAAAACATTAATAGAAAGATTAATATGATTGTTTTATTGACCGATTTTGGTTTGAGCGAATATGTCGGAGTAATGAAAGGAATTATTGGTAATATTTCCGAGGATTTGAAGGTTGTCGATTTGTGCCATAATGTCTCGCCGCAGAATCTAATTGAGGCGTCGTGGATACTCAGTAATAATTATAATTATTTTCCGGCGAATTCTGTATTTTGCTGCGTGGTAGATCCGGGTGTCGGTACGGCAAGAAAAGCAATAGCCGTAAAAACCGAAAAATATTACTTTGTCGGGCCTGACAACGGTCTGCTCTGGGAGACACTGAAAGAGCAAAAAGTCGTCGAAATCAGAACTCTTGAAATACCCGAAAATGCCAGCCGGACCTTTCACGGCAGAGATGTTTTTGCCGTAGCGGCGGCAAATATTGTCGCAGGCCGTTTCGAGAATATCGGAAAAAAACAGGAAAAAGTGGAGAAAATGGAGCTTTTTCAGAATGGCAATGAGGGGATTATTGTCAGAGTCGATACGTTCGGAAATGTTGTGACTAACATACCATGTCTGCAAAAGGAAAAGTATCAGGTGGAAACGGGCCGGAAGCAGTTAAAAATGAATTTTTATCCCAACTATGCTTCGGCGAAGGATAATGAGCTGTTTCTCATCGAAGGCTCAAATAAAACGCTGGAAATAAGCCTGAAAAATGCCAATGCGAATAATATATTGCAGTTAAAAACCGGTCAGAGAGTGATAATATCGTGAAGAATCTGCCGCAAAATCACGGCAGGATAATTATTTGGAAAATACATAAAATAGTTTGAAGAAATCGGTATCCCGGTGAGTATATTGCTATAGACGTGAAATAAAGGAATTATTTTTGGAGCCGAAAAGAGTGCCAAGCATCTGTCAAGAAGAACTTATCGCTATGCAGCGGTGTCGGCGGGGCTCAAGGA
>JAFGBG010000172.1 GCA_016933295.1 Sedimentisphaerales bacterium
AACTGGGTGTAGTGCTCTCCCTCCCGAATGTTCATACCCAAATCGATGCGCCAAAGATGCGTGCCGTCCATCTCGTAAGCATCGAAGACCGGCGTACCGGTTATACCGGCGAAGGAATTATCCTGACCACGCATTGTCTGGTGCAAAACGATTTCATATTCACCGTCACCGTCTAAATCTGCAATCGAAGCATCGCCGGGGCGATATCCGGAAATAGGCTTGATCGGTATTTCGAGATAATTATCATCCCAGACGCCTACGGGTTTGGAAGACGTTAGCTCTTTGCCGTTTAATACGGGCCGGACAAAATATTGAAGCTCCTTATTAGGATCGGCGCCACGATCCATATAGTTTGTGGCTCCGTCAATCGGCTCTTCATTTACCTTAACCGGTTGATTACCAGCGGTGATTCGATAAAGATTGAAAGCAATCTTTTCGGGATCAGTGCCGAATAATCTCCAGCCGACATAGACGCCGCCGTCCTGCCTAACGGCCACAATTCCACGGGTAAGATTTTCCATTTGACGCTGGGCTGCCGCCGGCATAGTGAAGGTAGATAATAGACCGAGACAAAGAGCGATTTGAGCCGTATTGCGAATCATGATAGATACTCCTGCAAAATAATCATGTTGTAATATATCTTTTGTTTTACTAATTCTTTAATAATCGAAAACGCTGTATTTTATCACAAATCGGCTGAGCCTCAAAAAACAAACTCATACGTCAGTGCATATAAAATCCCAGACTTTTACAAATATACATTCAAAAACGTGCACATCATAGGATTTAACTATCGTTGCCCCAATAACTCAATTATGATGGAAAAAAGCAGGCCCGCATTCAGCGGCAATCTGACTGAACAGTGCGATTTTTATAGCAAATCCCGTCTTATGACTGATTCGCTCGGCGGTTTTAATGTAACTTATTTATATCAATATGGTTGTAATTTTTGTATTTTATCGGGACGACCAAAGCACGCCGAGATTGCCTCCCGTGATGCCGGTGCCGGTCGGTCCCCTGCCGCGGCGGCGTCTGCCTCCGGCACCGCCGATTTCTTCGGATTTCCAGCCGTTTTTCATCAGGCGCATATATAAGTCCCGTTTGACATCATCAAGATTCTCCGTCGATGTGACATAAAGCACCAGGTTATCCGTATCTCCGAGTGCGGCTTTGCCTTTCTCGAGCCGCTCTATGCAGCCATCGACATCTGCAGGGTCAAACTTAACTCCCAGGATGACCTTCTTTTTATTGATCTGTTCATAGGTCTGTGGATCGAGGAGATAAAAACCGGTTACGATAAAGGGCCGGGTCGCATTTGCAAGAACGTCACGCAGCAGTTGCGGGGAAGGACTGACCAGGTTCACGACAATCCGGTTTTCCTCCATCATTCCAAGGGTGTATCGACCGAGTTCGGTGAGCTGTCCCTTTGCAATCCATTCGCCGTCACTGCACTTGACATCGGCTCGGCCGAAACCGAGTGCATCTGATGCGGCTATTAGCAGCTCCACGTCACCTTCGAAAATTTTCAGATCAGGAATTCCAACTTCCACTCTCTTTTCGGGCTTCTCCTCTATAGAAGCTATTCGCCATCTAAGTTTGTCCTGACTGTAGCCTTCGATATCGATGCATGACCAGTCACTGCCCTCCAGATTAGGATTGATATTGGCAACAGACAGTCTCATACCTTCGTAAATCCACAGTCGGTTTTCAATTAGCAGGTTGGTTTTTGTCTCGTTGGCTAAATTCATCGTTCCCTGAAGGACAAACTGTCCGGTTTTTCGCAAAATTTCCGGGTCAATTTTATCGGCGTCGTCTTCCGGTCTGTGATAATCGGGATGACCGCCGCCGCCGCTGGTCATCAATGCCAGGGCTTCGATGCCTTTGGTGATAAATCCCGAATGATCGCTGCCGCCGGGCCCGCCGGTTTCGGGTTCGACCGCGGATATCACATCTTCATCCTGGTTCTTTTTGATAATTTCCCAGATTTTCGGAAAGTTCAAAGCGCCAGGAGCGCCGATTTTATCACCCAGTCCCACCATGTCTGCATTAAAATAAGTCACGACCTTATCCATAGTGACACCGTCACATGGATTGTCCGTATAATAGATGGATCCGAGCAGACCGAGTTCCTCGCCGCACCAGCAGCAGAATATAATGGTTCGCTTGGGCTTGAAATCGCTCTGGCTCAGGACCCGGGCGACTTCCATAACAACCGCCGTGCCTGATGCATTATCGTCGGCACCGTTATAGACCAGCCCGTTACGAACACCCAGATGGTCCATGTGACCGCCCATGATAATATACTGGTCTTTCAGGTTCGGATCGGTCCCCTCGATTTTGGCAAGGACGTTACGCGCGATATTGTTTTCAAGCTTCTCGCTGTATTCTTCGATGTTATCATATCCTTTAAGACGTGCTCTTATACCGGTAGCCATTGAGCGAGGCTGTTTTTTTCTGATGTCCCATCGGATGCTTTCGATCCGGCGGTTCAAACCGGTCAGGGATTCCTGTGGATCCGGTTTCATAATAGCGTGAAATACCCGTGGTTCGATTGTGAAAATCAAAAAATCTCGTTCGAATTTCAGTTCTGGCTCGTCTTCGTTATCTCGTCCGGGACGTCTGTCCGGCGTAAACCTTCGGTCCGATTCTCGTTCCGGCTCAGGGCCGGGATTAAATAGCAGAATCGCGGCGGCCCCATTGTCATACGCCGTCTGTATCTTCGCACGCTCCGTCGATTCTTTTTCCCACGGTTCGTTGGATGCTTCATCCTCCGCGGGAGTCGGGGCAAAACGTCCTCTGGGCGGCTGGGCATCCTTGGGAGAGCCCGTGAAAACCAGGACGATTTTACCTTCGATTTCCATGTCCGCATACTCATCCAGACCTTTATCAGGAGCGGAGATTCCATACCCGACGAAAACTATATCGGCATTGATTCTTGTTGCCGCCGTGGCCTTGGGATGAATAGAGAAATCTCCCTCTTCCATCAGGAACGTCTGATTAGCGATTCTCAATTCCGGTATTCCGGTCATGTAGGTGAAGCCGCGTTCAATAGGCACTTCCTGGAAATAGGTTCCATTCTGGCCGGCGGGCTTAAGCCCCCAGTCCTTGAAATTTTTTGCGGCCCAATCGGCGGCTTTTTTGTACCCGTCCGTTAAACTTTTTCGCCCCTTCATATCATCCCGTGCCAGCCATTCGATATAACTTTTTATCTGGTTACCATCCACCCGCAGTTTGATTTCTTGGATTTTTTCCTGGGTTGGGGAATTCGGGTCGTTAGGGTCATTTGTGTTATTTTCGGCATCCTGAGCATAAGAAGTCACCACAGAAAACGCCAAAAAGAACATGAAAGTAATTATGATCCAATTCGTTCGCTTAGACATAACATTACTCCTGTAATTCGTGATTTTCATGGTAAATCGAAAAAAAGATGAAAGTATAAAATTTTACAAGTCCGGATTTCACATTTACACTTCACTGAAACACTCCTGAAAGCTTCAATTCTATTAATAACATAATTTCGTCTCAATTTCAACTTTTTTCCGGCGGCTTATATTGTAGGAACTCAGTATTTTTAAGAGAATACAGCTCACTTTTTGGGGCTATATATGCAGGCGAAAATCCCTGCTCGAAGGAGGAAAAGGTAAATGTAGAGTCTTTGGGTTTTATATTTGAGGCCACTTACGTTCTAATCGGGTTTTATGATGTGAGAGTGGTTGTCAACTCATTACGAGCATTGCCGAATTTGGATGGTATCTTCCCATATACAAGAGAATCCTTGACATTTCATTCAATATATTTATAGTTGAATTATTGGCATCGAAAGGCGAAACTTCGGATTGTTTGGGTATATAGGGAAATGTCAATTGAAAGGATCAATATTATGCAGATTGGAAAAAGCAATCGCATTTTCAGAATAAGTTCAGCAGTGGTTGCTGTTTGCTTTATCATTTCTTTTCTGTCTCAGTCTCTTTTTGCGTCAGATTCGGAGAACGAAAGCGAGAAAACTATTCGCGAAGCAATCGCCCACCAGTTGAATAAAGAGCCAAATGATTTGACGGACGAAGATTATAATCAAGTTAGGGGCCTGAGACTTTCAAAAAGCACTGGTATTTCCGACATAAGGTTGCTTGCGAATCTTACAAACTTACAATGGCTTCAGCTTAAAGAATTACCAATAAGCAACCTCAAGCCGCTTGCAAATCTTACAAACCTGCAAACGCTTGAACTTTTGGGCACGCAAGTCAGTGATATCGGACCACTTGTTAACCTTACAAACTTACGAAGCCTAGACCTTTATGGAACACAGGTCAGCGATATCAACGCTCTGAAGAATCTGACAAGCCTACAATTGCTTCGCCTTGAAAATACGAATGTTGACGATATTATGGTGTTGTCAAACCTTACAAACCTGAGAGAGCTTTCACTGGAGGTAACTCAGATAAGCAAATTAGAACCGCTTTCGAGTCTTACAAATATCAGAAGTCTTATGCTTGCCGATACACCGGTAAGCGACATCACACCTCTTTCGAGTCTTACAACCCTTAGAAACCTTCGCCTTAGTGATACGCTGATCAGCGATATCAACTCCCTGTCAAATCTGACAAACCTACAAGTTCTTTACATTAACGACACAAATATCTCCGACATCACACCATTGTCAAATCTTATAAATCTTAAAACACTTTACCTCCCAAAAACACAAGTTGTCGATATTAAACCTCTTGCGAATCTTACAAACTTGGTTGCGCTGGATATATCCTATACACAGGTTCGTGACATTACGCCTTTATCAAATCTCAACAACCTGCAAACGCTCGATCTCCGAAGAACACAGGTTTCTGACATTCAGCCACTAAAAAAACTGACAAAGCTGGGATATCTTTATCTTTCAGAAACACAGGTTAGTAATATGGAGCCTCTTGCCGGACTTACAAGACTGGAACGACTTTATATTAATTATACGCAAGTCAATGACATCAGTGTTCTTGAGAAACTGACAAACCTGCAATGGCTTCATCTTTCCACTACGCCGATCAGTGCTGAGCAGATATCGGAACTGAAAAAATCCCTGCCAGATATGAAAATAGTTGGTTCTGGCAGGTAATTTCATCAGCGGCTAAATTCGAAACAAAATTACTGAATTGAAGAACCTCTGCAAGTTTATAATCTAGCCAAATTGAATCCCTGCGTCATAATTCTATAGCTAATGATAAAACTAATAAAAACAAGTCTGTAGTCCTAAAAACCGGAATCGACGATTTACCCGTAACAGGTGACAAATCTGCGTACAAACCTGTGTACAAAAAATTTGCAAAAAATGCTTACTCTGATAGTAACCGGATGTCCTCATTTGACAAAAAAAAGAGATGCAAAACGACAAAAATAGCACGCTGTTGTGCAATAGTAAATGCTTATCAGCGGAACAATTAAACATTAAAAGGAACCAGCTGTCACCATCTGACACACAACGGAGCAGGAGGGATTCGAACCCCCGTTACCTTTCGGTAAAACGGTTTTCAAGACCGTCGCGATCAACCACTCTGCCACTGCTCC
>JAFGBG010000173.1 GCA_016933295.1 Sedimentisphaerales bacterium
ACCATACGCTGGGTATTAAAGAAAGAGCCGTTAAGCGCGATACAATGTGCCATGATACATCTAAACTGCTCCGGCTGGTTGTAGTATAAAGGAATGATTGTGCTCTCGAGCTTATCGAAAAGTGCCGCAGCGTCCTGCTTAGTGTCGCGCTCAGCTTCGAGATCGCGGCCATCCTGCCCGATGGCCCATCCGGTAATGCCCTCGATGCAGCCTTCGATCCACCAGCCGTCCGGAATGCTAAAAGAAGGCACGCCGTTGAGAGCGGCTTTCATCCCGCTTGTGCCGGAGGCCTCCATAGGCGGCAAAGGCGTGTTAATCCAAAGATCAACGCCGGAGGTCAGGAGCTTGCCCAATTCCATATCGTAGTTTTCGAGATAGGCGATTTTGACATCCGCATTAAGAGATTTTATCGCCTGGAATATCCGCTGAATAAGCTCTTTTCCCTGCTGGTCTTTGGGATGGGCCTTTCCGGCGTAAACAATCTGGAACGGCCCTGCCTTGGAATAGACATCTTTGAGCCGCCCGGGGTCGCTGAGCAGCAGGTCGGCCCTTTTATATGTTGCCGCACGACGTGCGAAGCCCAGCGTCAAAACATCGGCATCCATTCCCTTGTTAGTCTCGCGATTTATGTAATGAATCAGCCGCCGCTTGGCCTGCTGATGCGCCTCCCATATTTCGGCTGCCGGAATGCTCAGGGCATAACGCAGGTTGAAATTGTCCTCCCTCCAGCCGGGGATATATTTATCGAATAAATCGCTGAACGCCTGCGACGTCCACTTTGTTACATGCACGCCGTTGGTGATGGAATCTATCCGGTATGGGGCATACATATGGCTGGAAACTTCGCCGTGCTTTTTTGCCACGCCGTTGACGTAGTGGCTCAGCGTCAACGCAAGGTAGGTCATATTCAGAGAACCATCGTGAGTAATCGAATCACTGATCTGGAGGCAAGGATGACCATTCAACAACTTCTTCACTTCCTCCATAGGAAATTTATCCTGCCCGGCTGGAACCGGGGTATGCGTGGTGAAAACGCACTTGTTGCGTACTGCCTCGATGTCCTCGTCCGAAATCGAATCCCGTCCGGCGGCTTCGCAGTGTTCTTTAAGAAGTTCCAGCGTCAGAAAAGCGGCATGGCCTTCGTTCATATGAAACCGCTCTATTTTGTCATGCCCGAGCGCCCGAAGCATGCGAACGCCGCCTATACCCAGAATAATCTCCTGGCAGAGCCGATAGTACGTATCGCCGCCGTAGAGATGGTCCGTCAGGGCGCGGTCCCATTCGCTGTTTTCAGGTATGTCGGTATCGAGAAAATAGACCGGCACGCCGTTTTTATTCAGAGGATTAACATCATACTGCCAGGCCATCAGCCTAACCTGCCTGTTTTCGAGATTGACGGTTACTACCGGCTCCATTGGCTTCAAGAAATCCTCGACAACCCACTTAACCGGCTCTTCCGTCTGGATGCCGTTTTCGTTCAGTTTCTGATAGAAATATCCATGACGATGCAGTAAGGTTACTGCCACCATAGGAACGTTAAGTTCCGCCGCCGAGCGAATAGTATCGCCGGCAAGCACTCCAAGTCCGCCGCTATAGGTGGGCATATCGGTTTCAAGACCGACTTCCATGGAAAAGTATGCTATTTTTCTCTCGTTGTTCATAGTCGGGTGCCCGTTTTTTCCTTTCTTATCCTGCATTACCATATTTTAGAGTCTAAAATTGCCGCTATTGTCGACTCTCGCTCCTATAAAGTCAATCGGCTTTTGCCTTCGTGCTTTGGGCAATTATAAAATTTCGTAGATTTTTGCAGAAGGGTTGCTTGTCAATCCCGATCTTTCTTGCATGTTGGGGGGAGAATTTCCGCCGGATTGTGAAAAGTACAGAGATTCGACCTGCTGAGCCGATGATATAATAAAGGAAGTTCAAAGATTAAAAATAAAAGTGTAAAATTGTGGAATCTCGACTTCGTCGAGAGAACCTTTTTTGCTTTATTTATTATTCGCATAGAAAAAATGGCGACAGGACAAAAAAAATTCAGCTTTTTAGGCCTGATTGTGGTTGTGGTTATCTTCGGCGGGATTGCATATTTTTCCCGCGGTCCGTACAAAGCGGCGATAACTATCCACGAGCTTCTGACCGAGAATAAAGAGCTCAGGCAGGCTATCACCAACCTGACGGAAGAAGGCCAGATAGGCTATGCAAAAGTTATAAAACAGGAAACAGTTGACGGCAAACTGATGACGACCATCAAATTCGTAGAGACCGCCCGGGACGACCAGACCAAAAAAATCCTGGAAAAAGAGTACACCGTCGAGGGCGATATCGTCCACTTCGACGCACTAATCGTAAAATTCGACAATAAAATGGTTACAGACGGCAAGGCGCGGGCACTATATCTGTGGAGAAGGGTTTACGGCGAAAAGATGGCTCCGGACGAGGGATTTGTGATAGAAGAGCCGGGCGTCGAGCCGCAGAGATATAAGGATTTGCTCAAAGCTCTGCCCATCGAGCACCGGCAATTATTCTGGTCGAAAATTTGGGATTTGGCGAACGATAGAGACAAGCTCGCCGAATACAATATCGTTGCGATTTACGGAAACGGCATTTATTCGAAACTCAAGCCGGGCCTGATATACGTATTCAAACTAACCGCATCCGGCGACTTTTATCGCGAAGTCATACCTGCTATATAATTCACCCGTATAAGTCAAAAAACGCTCCGAATTCCGGATTCTAACCATTACGCATACATTCTTGACGATTGACGCTAAGCAGCGCATCGATTATTTTATCTATCGAAGGTCTAACCATAATTTTCTGGATCAAAGATGATGAATGGAAATACGGATTTTGATATTGTCGTTATCGGCGGCGGAATCGTCGGTCTGGCTTCGGCGTATAAAATTACGCTGAGTCATCCGGATATTCGCATCGCCGTACTGGAAAAGGAAGACAAGCTCGCCGCACACCAGACCGGGCATAATTCCGGCGTAATTCATTCCGGCCTGTACTACGAGCCGGGCTCGAATAAGGCAAAAACATGCACCAAGGGAAGAAAAGAGCTTGTCGCTTTCGCGAAAAAACACAAAATTCCCCACGAGATTTGCGGCAAAATCATAGTCGCAACAGCCCAGAAAGAGCTTGCCAACCTCGAAAGAATTTATAATAAAGGCAGGGAAAACCAAATCGAAGGGATAGAAAAAATCTCGCCGGAGCAAATCAAGGAAATCGAACCTTTCTGCGATGGGATAGCCGGTATTCGAGTGCCCTGTACGGGGATTATCGACTTCGTCAAAGTGGCGCAGAAACTGGCCGAGCTGATAGAGACAAAAGGCAACGGCAATCAGGTCTTTACCGGCCATGAGGTAAAAAGTTTCGACAAGCACGATTTTTATACAAAAGTCCTGACAAGCCAGGACGATTTCTCGACCAAATACGTCATAAATTGTGCCGGTCTGCAATCGGACCGGATAGCCAGAGCCGACGGCGTCGAGCCGGGAGTAAGAATCGTGCCTTTTCGGGGGGATTATTACGAGCTGAACGAAGCGGCGAAAGAAAAGGTCAAAGGTCTTATCTATCCTGTGCCGGATCCGGCGCTTCCTTTTTTAGGCGTTCATTTCACCCGCACCGTCGAAGATACGATCGAGTGCGGCCCGAACGCGGTTTTTTCGTTCAAGCGGGAAGGTTACGGCAAAACCGATTTCAACCTGACCGATACGTGGGATTCGCTGTCCTATGGCGGGACGTTGAAGATGTTTCTCAAGAACTTCAAATACGGCATGAGTGAATATCTCCGGGCGTTTTCCCGGAAACGATTTCTTCGCAGCCTGCAAAGGTTGATTCCGTCGCTCCGGGATGAAGATATCAGGCCGCTCAAATCGGGCGTGCGAGCGCAGGCAATCGGTCGAAACGGCAAATTGGTCGATGATTTCAAAATAGAAAGGGGGAAAAAATCCATTCACGTTTTGAACGCACCGTCCCCCGCCGCGACGGCTTCGCTGGCTATAGGCGAATACATAAATGAAATCGCCGCAGAACATTTCAAGCTTAAAAACTCGAAAGTCAAAAAATGACAGATATTAAAGACAAAGACTACATCGTCGTGGTGCAGTGTCACATCGTCAAGCAGCGATGCAGCGGATATTACTGCGAGAAAGCATTCAACGAACGTACCGGAGGTTTTGCGGCATATCCCAAAGATAAATCTTACCGCATAATGAATATGACCTGTGGCGGCTGTTGCGGCCGGGCGGTACATCGCAAGCTCAGCCTTTTTACCCGCCGGATAAAAAAGGACGAAGGAATGGAAAAAGACAGAATTGTCGTGCAGTTATCCTCATGTATAACCAAAGACAATTTCCACGCCCCGCCGTGCCCGCATCTGGATTATATAAAGGCTCTGATAGCCAGGCTCGGGCTGGATGTTCGCGAGGATACCTTCATCAGCGATATTTCCGAGAAGCGGCGAAAGGCCGGTTTATACGGCACTAATTAGGAACAGCGGATAATAAAAACCTGAGAAAGAAAAAATGAAAGCGGAGAAAAACAAAAACCAGCGGCAGAAAGTGAAATATTCGTTTGTAAAGATTTTGACCGGCTCGGATTTGTCCCGGCGGCGGCTGCCGTTTATGGCCGTCGAGAGCGTCAATTCCGGCCCCGTGGTCTGGCTGACAGGCTGCATTCACGGAGATGAAGTCACCGGCATAGTGACTATTCAGGAGGTATTCAAAAAGATACAAAAACAGCCCCTGCGAAAAGGCGCCATTTATGCGTTCCCGTTGATGAATCCCATGGGCTTCGAGGCCGGCTCGCGAAACATCACCATCAGCAGAGAAGACCTGAACCGTTCTTTCCCCGGCGGCAAAAGCGGCTCGTTGGCCGAAAGAATCGCCGACAAGATATTCACCACCATCAGCCAGACAAAACCGACACTCGTACTGGACCTGCATAATGACTGGATGAAGTCTATCCCCTATACTGTCATAGACCCCAATCCCGGCCAGACCCACAAACAGGCATACGACAAAGCGAAATCGGCGGCGGAAAAGTCCGGCTTTCTCGTCATTCTGGAAACTGAAGAAACTCGCAGATCCTTCTCCTACAGCCTGCTCAATCATAATATCCCGGCCTTTACAATCGAATTGGGAGAATCGTATATCGTCAATGAGACCAACGTACAATACGGCGTAAAATCCATTCTGAACATCCTCAAACATCTCGATATGTTTGAAGATAAGGACGAGGCTTTCGTCTTTGACGTGCCGGACAAAATCAAGGCCAAATCGCTGCGTTTCGTAAGCGAACCGGTCAGCTCCGCCAGCGGCATTATCCGTTTTTTGGCCAGTCCGGGTGACATTGTTAAAAAAGGCCAGGCCGTGGCAAAAATTTACAACACATTCGGCAAATTGCAGGACACCGTCGTCTGTCTGTATGACGGCATCGTTTTGGGACATTCGGATTCGTCTGTGGCGTATCCCGGCGCGCCGATTATGGCCTTCGGTGCAATATAAAAATTTAAGCTTCAAATGCGAACATACAAAACCGATAATTTATTCGAGCGGGACATCGATCAGACGCCCTGCCGGCATATTATTCGCGTGGCGTTCGAGTCGGCGGCGGATACCGAGTTCGACTACGCCGTGCCGGATGAAATCTGGCCGGTGGAAGTCGGACAGAGAATAGAAGCGCCGTTCGGCAAAAATAATAAGCTCCATACTGGTTTTTGTGTCGAAACCCGGCACGACGACCAAAACAAAACTCAAAGCAAAAAAAAATACAAGCTCAAAAAAATCACCAAGATTATCGACAAAGAGCCGCTGGTCGATGGCGAGCTGATGGAGCTTGCCAGATGGATAAGCGGCTATTACGTCTGTCCTCTCGGCCAGGTCCTCGCGGCGATTGTTCCCTCGGCGGTCAAACGCGGGGCCGGCGTCAAGACTCAATCTTGCGTTTACTTAGCGATAAATTCCGCCGATATCGAAAAGACCATCGACGAACTAAGAGGCAAAAAACAAAAGCAGATTGTCACGAGCCTGCTGGAGCAAAAGGCTTTCGGCAAAGATTCGTCGATTGAGCTGCAGGGGCTTTTGAAAGCAGCCGAATGCGGCAAAGAGCCTGTGAAAAGGCTCGCCGAAAAACAAATCGTCAAAATCGCTAAAAAATCGATATTGAAATCTCTGCCGGCGATACCAAAAGAAATGACCGTAAGCTCGCCGGGACAAATCGTTCTTAACCAGGACCAGGAAAAAGCAATCGAGTCCATAAAGGCCGGGACGGACTCGGGCCTGTTCGGAGTCACGCTGTTATACGGTGTCACCGACAGCGGCAAAACAGAGATTTATATAAGAGCCATTCAGGCAATCCTTCAAAAAGGCAAAAGCGCAATCGTTCTTCTGCCGGAAATAGCGCTTACGGCACAAACCGTTCAGCGATTCAACGAAAGATTCAAAAAAATCGCCGTCATGCATTCCGGGCTGACCGCAACACAGCGCAACGTGCAGTGGCAGAAAATCAAATCGGGCCGGGCCGACGTTGTAATAGGCGCCCGCTCGGCGGTTTTCGCGCCGCTTGCGAATCTCGGTCTTATTGTCGTGGACGAAGAGCACGAATCCAGCTACAAGCAGGACACGGCGCCGCGTTATCACGGCAGGGACGTGGCGATAAAACGAGCACAACTTACGGGCGCGCACTGCATTTTGGGCAGCGCAACACCATCGCTGGAAACTCTGGCAAATTGTAAAAGCAAAAAGCATTTCAATCTCGTGCGACTTCCACAGAGAGTGATGAACCTGCCCATGCCGGAAATGAAGCTCGTCGATATGCGGCAAAGCCAGGTCACGCAAAAGGGAATAAACTTAATAAGCGAGCCTCTGGCCGAGCGGCTGAAAGTCACCCTCGAAAGAAAAGAGCAGGCCATTCTGCTGCTCAACCGGCGGGGATACAGTAATTTTGTGTTCTGCCCGTCGTGCAGGCACACGCTGCACTGCCGCAACTGCGATGTAACGCTGACCTTTCACAGATCGAAAATCCCCGGCAAAGATCGAATGAGCACTATTACAGGCAAGCACATGCACTCCGGTTACGCGATATGTCACTATTGCCTTTCGCAGACGCTTGTTCCTGAAAAATGCCCTCTGTGCGGCAAGGGATTCGCAATGATAGGGCTCGGCTCGCAACGGCTCGAAGAGGAGCTGGCAAATAAATTTCCCGAGGCCCGCGTATCGAGAATCGACAGCGATTCGATGGCAGGCAGAGACTACTACCGGCTTCTAAGTGACTTCGGGCGGGGCCGGATAGATATTTTGGCCGGCACGCAAATGCTCGCCAAGGGGCTGCATTTTCCAAATGTCACTTTAGTCGGCATTATTAGCGCAGATACGGGTCTGTACCTTCCGGATTTCAGAGCCAACGAGCGGACCTTCCAGTTGATTTCCCAGGTTGCCGGGCGGGCCGGGCGCTCGGAAAAAAAAGGGACGGTTTTCGTTCAGACATTTCTGCCGGAACAGCAGGCGATTGCCTACGCTCTCAAAGGTAATTTCGACGGCTTTATCAAAGAGGAGCTGACACATCGCAAAGCCTGCAACCTGCCGCCCTACTGGCGCCTTGCGGCGATTACGTTGCGCGATATGAATTTCGAGAAGCTCGAGGCCGCCTGCAAACAGATGCGGCAAAAAATTGACCGCGTCGTTGAAATCGGACGATTAAAAGTCAACATTCGCGGCCCTATGCCGGCGGCCATCAATAGAATCCAAAGATTTCACAGGATGCAAATCATTATCCAGGCCCCCGAAGCGGCAACAATTCAACAATTATTCGCCGGCTTAAGGGCCGAGCCGCCCGTTCGCCCCGCCGTGAAAACCGCCATAGATATCGACCCGGTTAATTTACTGTAGTTTATTTAGCCACAGAGAACACCGAGAGCACCGAGAAGAAATGTCATTGCTTTATTCTGTCTTCCCTCGACTGCGCTCGGGACAGGCCTGTCTTCTGAATTCTGCCGTTAAAACATGTCCTGCCCTCGGCCATGAGCTCGGGCCGAATGGAGCTTGTCGAAGGATTGGCTTTGTTTTTTTCCGGCAAAATGCCCTAAAACCGTCGGATTTCCCGTAATCTTCTTATTTCAAAGAGCTTGTGCCAAATTGCCTATTTTAACATTGGCTTTGTTTTGCATTTTTTCACCGCGGCCCATTCGACTCCGCTTAGGGCAAGCTCCGTCTTACATAACCGGGTTTGAACCCCCAGATAAATCTGAGGGCTAATCGTCGAATTGAACTTTTAACTTTACACTTTTAACTTTTTACTTGTTTTGACCTATCCGCCATACGCTACTCGCCGTATGCTGTTTATTATTATACGACTGCCCCGGCGAAATGCGGGCAAATTCCGTAATTTTTCAAAAAATTTTTATAAGCCACAGAGAACACCGAGGACACCGAGAAGAATCCGGGTAACGAATAATAATTTGCGAATCACGACCTACGAGCCCCGAGCGACGACCGGCGAATCTACTTTTTTCCCTTGCACATCCTGCCGGCCAGGTTTATATTGCCTGTCGAGATGAATTTCCAGATTTTCGAACCGGCGGAAGAGCTATCGGCCGTTAGCTTTCAGCTATCAGCTTTAATTGATAATAAAATGATGGCTGAGAACTGATAACCGAAACCTGATAGCTGAAATCTGAAGGCTGAGAACTAACTGCCTAATAGATGTTATACCGAAAGCATAGAATAATATGTTCTAACGAAAACAAAGGATCTTTCAAATGATTAAAGGCTTAATACTAACTGCCGTTGGTGCAGGAGTCAGTTTCTTCATTTCAGTTGTGATGCTTTACGAATTGAAGGAACCGCCCATCGACAGTGCTACTTTCCTGATAGCCCCTATTTTATTTGGCATTTCGATTGCCGTACTGGTACTGGGAGTAGCCTTATTGAACAAGAGTCACAAGAAAGACGCTGATACCAACCCAGGGAATTGAACGGCGTCCGATACATTTTTAATAGCTGACAGCTAATAGCCGAAAGCTGACAACTGAAGTATGATACGGAAAACAAAGAATAATGTGTTAGAAGACAATTGCGAGGAATGAAGTGAGATTTCCAAAAGGACGAATACAATGGCTGTTGTGCTGTGGGATAGTGGCCTTGACGATAGGAATTTACTACGCTAAGACGGCTCGTTATCAACCAACGAAAGAGCAGATTTTTCGCCGTTTTGTTTTAAATCCCATTCCGAAGTCAGTGATAGACATTCAAGCAGATTGCCACGAATATAATTGGTATGGAGATTATGTTTATGTCTTACGATTTGGCATTAATAGAACCGATTTAGATATCATAGCAAACACTTATCCCTTTAAAAGAGTCTACTTGGAAGATTTTGAGACTAACGGCGAACTGAGATGGTGCAACCTGGAAAAACCGGAAGTAACCATAACTTTTTTTGGCAGACATAGTTATGGTGGAATACATTATAATACAGAGATATATGGACCTGATGAACAGCAGCCATCATGGTTGGATCTTGGAGTATGGCAGAATCCGGAAATGTATGTATACGAAGAGGAAACTGGCAGGGATGGAATAATTCACAGAAAAATCTTGATTTATAACAAGGATTTGGGATATGCCTATTTGATTGACAAGAACTTGACCCCTCAGCCCATGTTCGGCTTTAAGAAATATAAGGACACCTACGAGTGGAAATAAAATGGCCAAGGCTATTATAAGAAACGAGTGAAAAGAAACTATGGATAGTCACGAACGTCGGGATCTAAAGAAAGAAGTGTAAAGAGTTAGGTGTAAAGAAAGAGAAAACTCATCTATTAATGGATGGGAACGTCACATAAAAAACGTTAAACTGTCTCTGAAAAAAGCCAATGGCTAATAGCTGAAAGCTGATAACTGAAGGCTGAGAACTGATGGCTAATAACTGAAGGCCGAAAACTGATATCTGACAGACGTTTCACCATTCACAATTGCCCCTTGATTTGGGACTCTCTTATTTGATATAATCATTCGGATTGGTGAATCCAGGGATAGCCACTCTTTAAAGGAAAGGAACGGCAAACAAAAAACGATAACTATCGCTAATAAAATCGAGCTTATCCGCCGGCGCGGCCCGATGATCTCGATCATTATCAATAATAAGGAATATGAGGAATTATGAAAGCGTGTGACATTTTAGATCTGATAGGAAATACTCCTTTAGTCAAGCTCAGGAACGAGAATATCGTTGCCAAGGCCGAATTTCTTAATCCCGGCGGCAGCATAAAAGACCGCGTAGCCCTTACAATGATAGAAGGGGCAGAACGCAGTGGCCAGCTCAAGCCCGGAATGAAAATCGTCGAGCCGACATCAGGCAATACCGGCATAGGGATAACTCTCGTCGGAGTTGCCAAGGGATATGAAGTATATATTGTAATGCCCGAAGGGATGAGCGAGGAGAGAAAAAATATAATCAGAGCTTTCGGCGGTAATCTTATCCTGACTCCGGACAGCGAAAGCATCCCCGGCGCGGTCAAAAAGGCGGAGGAGCTGGTCGAGGAATTCAAAGGATATATGCCGCAACAATTTAAAAATCCCAATAATGCACTGGCTCACTATGAATATACCGCACCGGAGCTCTGGCGGCAGACGGGAAATAAAATAGACGCCTTTGTCTCAGGTGTCGGAAGCGGC
>JAFGBG010000174.1 GCA_016933295.1 Sedimentisphaerales bacterium
AAGGTATCATCCGTGGCCAGCTTTTCAGTCGGCGACAAGCTCAGATTGGACATCGATAGCGTTGGACATGGAATCGAGACTGTCACCATTACGAAAGTCGGCACGGCATCGGAGCGTAACACCTTCCGCGGTCCGTTGACGGATGATGAGGATCCGGGCACTGGCCTCGACCTGGCCGAACCGCTTAAGTTCGACCATGCGTCCAACATGCCTTTCAGTGCCTGGGGATCGGGGATCAACTTCGAGCCGGCAACGAAGTTTGACCACTCGAGCAACGAGCCCGTCCTGGCGCTCGGCACCAGCATCGTGCTCGACAGACCCCTGGACAGCGATCACGAGATCGACGCGGTTGTGCGTGACGAAAAGGCTACGACCGCGGGCTACCAGGGAACACAGAAGCCCAACCAGTGGTTCGGTGGTCCTGCCCTCGCTAACGCCGGCAATATGGTGTTACGTGACGCCGTTGGCCTGGTCGTCGACAGCCTTAACTACGGCGGTCTCGTCGATCCATGGGCCGCCGAGGGTTACCAGGCCAAATCCGGAGCAGGGGAAAGTGGCTGCAGCGTGTCTACGCCCAGCGCTGGCAGAGGCTTCGGTTTCGGCAGGCGGGGCGGCTCAGCTGCCAGCTCGCCCAATATGAGCGCGGGCCGCTTCCCGGACGGCGCTGATACCGATACTAACTGCGACGATTTCCTGTTGCAGACCATCACCACCCTGTCGGCCGATTCGGCCGTCGGCGCGAACAATATCAAAGTCGACAACGTGGCAGACTTTGTGGTTGGCCAGAATATCATCATTGATATGGGCACAGACAGCGAGACCGCCGTTATAGTGACGGTTGGTACGGCAGGCGCCACCACAGTGGCCACTGCCACCGACACTGGTGCAACTGTTATTCCTGTCGCCAACGCGGCAGGTTTTAGTGACGGCCAGACCATTACCATTGACAGTGGCGCGAACCGTGAGACAGCGATTATTGCCTCCATCTCAGGTGGGCGCCGCCGCGGCTTTGGCGGACGCAGAGGCGGTCCTGGCGGGGCCACAATTACCATCGCCGCACCGCTTGCTTTTGCGCATGCGGTGGATGCACAGGTCTCCGGTAGCGGCATTACTCTCGCCACTGCATTGACCCGGGCACATGACAGCGGAACGCAAGTCGTCAGCAGTGTTCCCACACCCGGTGCGCCCAATCAGTATTATAGGAGAACTCAGTGAGGATATCTGTGGAACTGGATTAGACGTTAGTAGTTCGAATTATCTCGGGTAACAAAGATTAAGGCTCCGCGGTTCGATGACGTATTGAAATGCCGCGGAGCTTTAAGTTCCACTGGGTAGATAACGCAAGAAAGGTTATAACTTGAGTTCTTCACAAAGAAGTGATTCGTTTTTGTCGGTTCCAGCCATGGAGGGCGTGGTGAATAGCCGGGATTCGGGCTATTATTTTTCGGTTTTGTTGTTCTTAAGAGAAATCTGATTTTTAGAAAATGTTATAACATCAGTTGTATATTCATGGACAAACAAGTAATGCCTGAAGTCTTCAGCTCAGTTTTTCGTTAAAAGACAGAGTTATTTGATTAACCCCTGTCGTCCGCATAGTTCTCTTGGTGATTTAGCTCCCGTGGAATTTGCGGAAAGTTGTATTCCTGGAGCTGAGCCGTAGGCGAGTCGGAAGGAATACAACAAGGCGATACGAAGCTTTAAATTCGCATAAACACTGGATCAGGAATTGGGTGCAGGTCAATCATCACAATTACTTGGCCTCATATCGGCAAACCTGAAACAATCTTTCTTTTATAATTATGTAAACATTGTGTTATTAGGAATGTTTGGGCAAAGTCCTAAACCAGATGATTGGGCCTGAAAAGTGTGCCCGAACGGAATTGATCCGCGATTTTTGTAAAGCGTGGCATAGAATAATCCAAAAACCTACGGTAACTCTCACAGAAGTAGCTCTCACAATTAAATTTCTTCGGATCTAAAGGAATACGATCTTTCAGGCAACCGCCCCAGCATACTGCCACGTGCCTACAGGCAAAACACTTGTTACACAATTTCCGCTTGTTCTGCATTAGATCCATTTTTGCAGCATCGGCCGCAAGTTTTTCTATGGGAGTTTCCATAATGTTGCCAATCCGCCATTTCGGATCAACAAAAAAATCACATGGAAATACATCGCCGTTATGTTCAATAACTATATAGTTGTTACACTGTCTATCGAACGTACAAATAGTGTGACGGCCGCTAAGGCAAAAATTAAGTATAGAATCGAAGTCGCGGATACTAAGATTCTGTGGGCCGAATTTCATCCACCGGTCAAAAACTCGACACAAAAAGTTTCCGTATTGTTTCGGTGAGACTGAAAAATCTGTAACCTGACCGGTCTCAGGATCTACTTCAACACATGAGATAAATTGTATGTACCTTATGCCGAGATCGATAAGGAAATCGAAAATCTCGTCAGGATGATCCGCGGTGACGTTATTTATAAGAGTTAGGGTATTGAATTCGACTTTATGCTCCTTACAAAGTTCGACGGCCTGCATTACTTTTTCGAACGTACCATAACCACCCAGATCAAGTCTATAATAATCATGCAATTCTTTCGGCCCGTCAATACTAATGCCCACCAGGAATTTACTCTCTCGAAGGAACTTGCACCATTCTTCATTGAGAAGGATAGCATTAGTCTGAAGAGAGTTGCTCACATCCTGGCCCAGTACACCAAACTTTTGCTGAAGCTCAATAGTCTTTTTGAAGAAGTCCAAATCCATCAGAGTAGGCTCACCTCCCTGCCAGGCAAAGCCGGAAAATGGGAATTTCAGTTTCATATAATCCTTTACGAGATTCTCGAGCACGTCATAGCTCATACGCTGACAACCATAACCAATATCCGACGCTCGATCTTTGTAAAAGCAATATCTGCAATTAAGATTGCAGTCGGAACCGGATGGTTTAATTAAAAGCGTAAATGGTCTCATGAAAACCATATTAATGATTGCCGCTCCTAATTCAAGAGGTATATCAATATTAACTTTCGAAAACATACTGTAAACCGAGCCGGTTAAAGACGAGAAAAAGATATTATGTATAGTAGTATTAAATGGCACTTTGTTGTTTGTATTTGTATATCATATAATTCGTGAAAATGCTTTTGTTTCATATTCATTTCGTAAATCCTTCCTGAAAAGGTCCCAAAGTATTTGTAAAGAACCTAAGATTATGCAAAAAGTAACGATTCATTGTGAGGCGGATTTGATGCTCATATTGTTATAGAGCAATATTATCGTCCGTATTTAGGCGGAAAACATCCCGGGGACGATAATATCGGTGGATTCGAGCCTTCAGCAAAGCATTTCTCCTGATTTTTATATATCACAAATAAACTCGGACCATAAGAGGCCGTTTTACGTTGAGTAAGAAAATTAAAAACTCGTTGAGTTTTCATCTTATTTTTCCGATAGAATTCCATGTTTGATTGTCAAATTGTGTGTTTTTGTGCAATTTAGTTCTAAGAGGAATTGAATGATGAATAAAAACTTGATATATGGCAAGAGATGTGAAGTGTTCGAGAAACTCATGATAGGCGGACTTACGATCTTCGCGGCGGTTGCCGTTGTTGAAATCGCCGGATTTGAAAAATTAATTGGCCCCGCGTTGTTTGCTCTTTGTTGTCTTTCCATTGCTTTGCCGTTTTTGATTTTCCAGATTGCATGCCTCACTTTGGGATTAACACCCCGTCACTGGATTCTGCTGCAATCTTTGACAGTCATCCTCGCACTCGTGGGAATATTTGGTTTGCTTATTTCTATTTCCCCGATCGTTGGTATTTTGTTTGTTATCAGTTGCATCAGTGCGTACTATCTGTTTACGGTCTTTTTGAAGGACTTCAAGCAAAACGCACGATAAAAATAGCAACATAACATAATACAGAACCTTCGGCGGTTTTCTTGTCTGCCGTTTCTTGCTTTCGGTATCGAAGATATCGGTGCGTCGATTTTTTTGCCGCTTTTTATCTGTTTCTTTTTTCATATCTTTTATCCTGCAAATAGATAGAATATGCCGCTTCCTCTTGAAAGAAATCATTTTGCTTGTACAATTGTTTCGTATGGCAATTGAAGTATAGTGTCTGGAATCGAATAGATTGTGATGATATGTCGAAATATTAATTTGCATGATAAAACGAAGGTAACTTTTATATGACAGCCCAAGCGCAGGACCAAACATTGATTTCCGCATACATCGTTAAAATAGCTACGGAGCTTTCCATCAGGTCCCATCAGGTCGAAGCGACCGCCGCACTTCTTGACAATGGGGCCACGGTGCCCTTTATCGCACGTTATCGCAAGGAAGCCACCGGCAGCCTCGACGAGGTAGCAATCACCGGCATTCGTGACAGTCTCGAAAGATTGAGGGAGCTGGACGCCAGGCGGGAATCCATCATAAGCTCGCTCGATGAACGGCAGCTTCTGACCGATGAGCTGAGAGATAAAATCAACCAGGCCGAGACCATGACGATTCTGGAGGATATTTATCTGCCGTATCGTCCGAAGAGGCGGACCCGTGCGACAATCGCCCGCGAGAAGGGCCTGGAGCCTTTGGCTGAAATGATTTTCGCCCAGGATCCCGCCGTTGATCCGGCCGCCGAAGCCGCGGCTTTTATCGACCCGGAAAAGGGAGTCGAATCCGTCGAAGATGCACTTTCCGGCGCCTCGGATATTATCGCCGAATGGGTAAACGAAGACCAGATAGCAAGGGCGAAAATCCGCGAGCTGTTTTTCAGTAAAGGTTGTTTTCATTCCCAGGTCCTTAAAGACCAAAATGAGCAGGGCTGTAAATACAAAGACTATTTCGACTGGCAGGAATCCGTTGCCGCGGCGCCGTCTCACAGGATTCTCGCCATGCGAAGAGGTGCGAACGAAGGCTTCCTTAAATTACAGGTCGCTGTTCCCGAGGAGCTTGCTTTACGCGTCCTCCAGTTACTGTTCGTCAAAGGGCGGTCCGCGTCGTCGCTGCTTGTCGAAGCCGCCGCCGCGGACAGCTATAAACGGCTGCTCTCACCGTCGATGGAGACGGAGGTTTTGGCCGCGACAAAAGAGCGTGCCGACAAGGAAGCGATAAAAGTTTTTGCCGAGAACCTGCGGCAGCTTTTGCTTGCTCCGGCGCTCGGGCAGAAAAACGTGCTCGCCGTCGATCCCGGGTTTCGCACCGGCTGCAAGGTCGTTTGCCTCGACCGGCAGGGCGGACTCAAACATACGGATGTCATTTTTCCGCACCAGAGCGAAAAACAGGCAACCGCCGATGCGGCGAAAATTGTCGCCCTGTGCGAGCGATTCGATATAGAAGCTATCGCCGTCGGCAACGGCACCGCCGGCCGCGAGACCGAAGCCTATATCAGGAATATCCCGCTCCCTAAAGATATCCTCGTTATCATGGTCAACGAAAGCGGCGCCTCTATCTATTCGGCGTCGAAAGTCGCCCGGGAGGAATTCCCCGACGAAGATGTCACCGTCCGCGGCGCCGTTTCCATAGGCCGGCGATTGATGGACCCGCTTGCGGAGTTGGTTAAAATCGATCCGAAGTCCATTGGTGTCGGCCAGTACCAGCACGATGTCGATCAGACCATGCTCAAACAGAGCCTCGACGACGTTGTCGTAAGCTGCGTCAACAGTGTTGGAGTCGAGATAAACACCGCCAGCAGGCAACTGCTGACTTATGTTTCCGGTCTCGGTTCGCAACTGGCACAGAATATAATCGATTTCAGGACCGAGAACGGCCCGTTTACATCGCGTAAGCAACTTAAAAAAGTCGCCCGCCTCGGCGCCAGAGCCTTTGAGCAGGCGGCGGGCTTTTTGAGAATCCGCGACGCCGAGAATCCCCTCGATTCCAGTGCCGTACATCCCGAAAGCTATCATATCGTCGATGCAATGGCCAAAAATACCGGCTGCTCTGTCGCCGATTTGATTAAAGACGGCACGCTCCGGGCGAAAATTCATCTGCCCGATTACGTCGGCGGCTCGGTCGGACTGCCGACTCTCAACGATATCATGAAGGAGCTTGCCCGGCCCGGCAGAGACCCGCGAAAACAGTTCGAGATTTTCAGCTTTGCCGAGGACGTCAATAAAATCGAGGACCTCAAACCGGGGCAAAAATATCCCGGAATAGTCACTAACGTGACCGCTTTCGGGGCATTCGTCGATATCGGCGTCCACCAGGACGGCCTGGTGCATATCAGCCAGATGGCGGATTGTTTCGTTAAAAATCCCGCAGATATCGTTAAAGTGCACCAGAAAGTAATGGTTACTGTTCTCGATGTTGACCTCGCCCGCGGCAGAATCAGCCTCTCGCTCAAAGACGGCTCCAAGCCAGCTCGAAAATAATACCCTGAGGATAAATTGGCTTTGAATTGGCTTCGTTTGCTTGCATGCGAAATACACAAAATCTCCTATTTATAACATAATTCTTTACTACAGCTGAGCTTATGCCAAATTGCCTATTTTGAAATTGGGTTCGTTTTCGATTTTTTTCTGTTGTATCCATAAGCTTCGGATTTCGGATTTAGTGCTTCGAGTTTCCGGCCGAAGGCCGGCAAATTGGCTTCGTTTTTTCAAATTACTTCGTATTTCGTATCTTGTATGTAGCATGTCGTATGAAACGCATTTTAACACAAAGTCTTCTTTTATAGGTATTTACGATTCTGCTGCCCTCAGATATTTTTTTCTTTACGGATTTATTTTGAAAATTGAGGTTTTTGAGCATTTGAAATTTTTTAGAGATTAGAAATTAGTTTTTAGGATTTGTTCTAAATTCCTATCCGCTGCCCGCGCTGAACCATCCTTGATTCGTTGGGAATTATACAAACATCCGGCGAAAATACAAGAAAAATCGGCAGATTTAATTTTTGATTCCACGTAGGGATAAATAGGAAAGAAAGTATATCTTATGTTTGACGAAGATGAAGCTGGCAGACTTTGTAGGAAAGAATGCCTGGAAAAACTAAGCCATTCGCTTTTCGTAAGGGTAATTGAATTAGGCAAAGAAGGCACTCAACCTTGTATGTTAAGCAAACAGCAGATAAAAGAACTGCTCATTTCAACCACTTCATAACTTACAATTTTAAGACCGGCATAAAACAGTCGGTCTTTTATTATTGCAGAAATGCAGATAATCCGACCACCATATAACATACTAATCGTAAGCAGAATTATGGTGTTTCAGTTGTCTCTTTTACGATTACACTGGGTTCACCTAAGTATTGACGTATGCCATACACTTCTCCTGATGATGAAGTGTGCCACTCGTTTGAAAGCCAACTACCAGTTTTTCGACTTTTAGCTTTCTCAGCAGAAAAGCCTATCCAAATACCATCTGAATTCACGAGTTTTACATCCCATGGCCCATTAACCTTATAGTTTCCTTGCTCACCTTGTGGGCGTAACAATTCATAACAAACAACTTGAGCTCTATTATTTAGATTAGTAGCGAAACGAGTTATCATATCAAAATTTTCTGTTTTTGTTTCTCCATTTGGTGTCACTGTGGTTTTCCGCAAAACACCATTTTGTTCGTATGTACCAGACTTTATTTCCTTCATATTTCCAGCTTCAGTCGAAAACCAAATTGTTTCAATGTTTCCATCTGGTAGTGTTCTTGTATAAGTAAATTGCCGACTTGTTTTTCCATCAACCTTGGAAATGACTTCATTAAATCGTTTTACTGCAGGTTTTAAATCTAGAGATATTTGACCTGCATTCACCCCATGTTGTTTTCCGCTTTCGGTAACAGTAGAACAACTAACAATAAGAAAGGATAATAAAAGTAATAAAACTATACGTAAAAAGATATCTTTTACATGATGTCTTCCATTTTTCAAAATCCAAACAATTATCTTTATATTCCATCTTTCTTGCATTATATATCTCCTATAAACATTCAAGTTGATGAAAAAATTTATTGACCGACATTTTACTGTATATACTTCAATTGTTCACCCATATTATTTAACACTGTATAGTATTGGGGTTTATTTTATGTGTCAATAATATTTTAGAGCCTGTAACAAAACCTAAAATTTAATCAGTGGTTTATCCGATAAAATATGCATAGGAAAACCCAAAATCTGATATTTTGTC
>JAFGBG010000175.1 GCA_016933295.1 Sedimentisphaerales bacterium
ACATTTTCCATACCTTCGGCCAGCAGTTTGTGGCACTGGTAATTCAGAGCCATAATATGCGGGATGTTCGGCGTGGTCGGCGTCTGGCTCTTTTCGGCGGATTTCGCGAACTGCTGGAAATCGAAATAGTAACCCCTGTTGGGGACATTCTTGCTTTTTTCGAGCGCCCTGTTGCTGACGGCTGCCACTGCCAGTCCCGGCGGAATTGCAAAAGCCTTCTGGACGGAAGCGAATACCACGTCCCAGCCGAGGTCGTCGAAATGCATCGGAAGCCCGACCATTGCACTGACCGCATCGACGAAGACGAGCACATCCGGATATTTTTCCCTCATCATCTCGCTGATACGATAAACAGGGTTCGTAAGGCCCGTGCTGGTTTCGTTATATACTAAAGTCACGGCGGCGTATTTGCCGGATGAGAGTTTTTCGTCGATCATTTCCGGCGTTGTAGCCTGGCCCCAGTCAACTTTCAGCTCCTCGACGTTCCTGCCGCAGCTTCTGGCGACATCAGCCCATTTATCACTGAATGCCCCGCAGCACGTGCAAAGGACCGTTTCATCAAAGTTGACGCAGTTGCGTATCGATGCCTCCCAGATACCGGAAGCCGAAGACGTGGAAAGAAAAACGTTCTGGTTCGTGAAAAGAACCTTTTTGAGCATATCGACGGTTTCGCCGTGCAGTTGGGCGTATTCCTTGCCGCGATGTCCCAGTGTCGGGCGCGCAAGCTGTTGCAGAACATCTTCGTTAACTTTAACCGGCCCCGGAATGAATAGCCTCGGGGGATTTTTCCAATCTACCATATATCTTCTCCATTCTTAACTTTTTGCTGTCTTTCCCGTGAAGCCGGGAATCTCTATGTCACTTGTCATAAATAGCTCCCTGCTTCTGCAGGGACGACGTTTAGATCGATATTAGAACTTTTGAATCGTCAAACCTGAATATACCTTCGGAAAAAAGAAGGTTGATTTCTGAGGCATTCTCTCGCCGGCGTCCGTGACATTGATAAGCTGTTGCATTTTCACCGGATTCATAAAGAAGGCGACCTGCTGGCGCGATGCGTCAACTTCGGCGATGGACTCGTCGATCGCGCTGGACGTACCCTTGATATATTTTATGTTCCCGCCTTTAGCCATGGCTTTTTCGTCGATACCTAAAGCGGATTCCAGGATGAGCTTATGCAGGACGGATACGTCGAGCGTTCGCCATGCACGGCTCATCTCGGGCGCGACCTTATCGGTTGCGTTTTTATCTTTTAGAACGGCGACATAAAAGGCATTGTCTCCCGCATATATGCCGAATGCGTTTTTATCCCGGTCATGTTCGGCCATCATTGTCGCGAGCATCTTTTGTTTTGCATCCGCCTTGTCCGTATCAAAGGGCAGCCTGGTAATTTCGAAATTGACGGTCAGTTCGGCAAGAAGTTTTTCGAAAGAAAAGTTTTCGAGATTGCCGACGAGCCGATGTGTCGCCAGGACAATAAGGCCTTTCTGCCGGATATTGGAAAAGGCGAGCATCTGGTACTTGGCCGCCGGATTGGAGCTTGTTTTCGAATAGTTCAAACCAGTTGTGTAACGATGGTGACCGTCGGCAATGATGCAGCTTTTATCGCTCATCATATTTTCGATTTGCTCGATATCATCCGAATCGGTTATTGCATACAGCCTGTGTCTCGTATTTTGTTCGTCGGTGAAATCGATTAGCGTCTGCTCGCTTTCGATTCGAGCGATAATGGCATCGGCGAGCATTTGCTCATCATCGAAGAGCATGAAAACCAGGCCGAATTCCGCCTCGGTGGCTTGTTTGAGATTTAATCGGTCAATCAGCGGCCCATTGAGAATCTGTTCGTGTGGCTTGACTATTTTCCCGAATTCTTCGAGCCTGGCCAGAGCGATAAAATTATAACGTTGCAGGCGCTGCCCGGCAAATTCGCCGTCGGGAACGTCGAAATCCTGAATATATGCGTAAACAGCTTCTTCTTCATCCTGCCTGAGCGCGCCTTCTTCTATCCAGTTGTTCAGATAATCGGCGGCCCTTGTGTATCGGTTGTTCTGATCATTATCGGAGGGGCTTGTGCTGCCTTTTGTGATATGTACGATATTGTACGGACTCTTTTCGTAGAGCTGCTTTTGCTGGTTGTCGTCGATGACGTCATAGGGGGCGGCAATACACGCGGCGACATCACCCACGACTGCCGGGTTGTACCTGAACGCCCTGAAAGGCTGAAGTTGCATATTCTCTTCTCTTACTAACTTTGGCGGTTGGCTGTTAATTAACTCACTTTCCACGGTTTATCATCCATTAATTAAGTTATAAAGGCCCGAATAATACTAAACAATCACACAGTTGTCAAACATGAACGGTATATCTTTAATATTTCGATTCCGTACCGGGTGCAGACTTTTTATCCGGTTAAAGGGTTGGGTGGCGATATTCACTTCCCAAATATGTTTTTTGCCGGAAAAAGTCGATTTTTATTCTATTTTTTGGATAGAGATTCGTTTATTGCCGCGGCGGCGATTCGCCCCTGGCCCATCGCAAGAATGACCGTTGCTGAGCCGGAGACGATATCGCCGCCGGCATAAACATTCGGGACCGAGGTTTCCATGGTGTGCTCGTCAACGATGATTGTGCCCCATTTGGTTATTTTAAGCTCAGGCATTGTCTGTGAGATCAGGGGATTAGGCTTATTACCGATAGCGATTATTACGGTATCAAGCTCGATGGTGAATTCGGAGCCTTCGATCGGAACGGGGCGTCGTCGGCCGGAATCGTCCGGCTCACCAAGTTCGTACTTGAGACATTCGATTGCCGTAACGTGGTCGTTTTCGTCGGCTATGATTCGTTTCGGGCTTTGCAGGATGTGAAACTCGATTCCTTCCTGTTGCGCATGATGGACTTCCTCGATTCGCGCCGGCATTTCCTTTTCGGTTCTTCGATAGATAAGATAGACTTTTTCGGCGCCGAGTCGCACGGCCGTTCTTGCTGCGTCCATAGCAACATTGCCGCCGCCGATTACGGCGACTTTGTTCGATTTTGGTATTGGCGTGTCGGCACCGGAGCCGTAATTATAGGCTTTCATGAGATTCGCACGCGTGAGGTATTCGTTGGCGCTGTAAACGCCGACAAGCGATTCGCCCTCGATGCCCATGAAGTTCGGCAGGCCGGCTCCTACGCCGATATAGACGGCGTCGAAGCCGTCTTCATTCAGCAGTTGCTGGATGGTTCTTGTTTTTCCGACAACAAAATTGCAAACGAGTTTAACACCCATTTTGGTCAGGGTATCTATTTCCTTTTGCACGATTGCTTTGGGCAG
>JAFGBG010000176.1 GCA_016933295.1 Sedimentisphaerales bacterium
GACTGGGAATCGAGAAAGATTTTCGCCGCCGGCTTTATCGTCAAGGAAAACTGCGATTACCCGAGCAACTGGCGGAACAAACACTCGCTGAGCGATTATCTCAAAGCCAATAACATCGTCGGGCTCGAAGGCATCGACACCCGGGCGCTTGTCAAACACATCCGCATTCGGGGTGCCATGCGAGGCATTATTTCCTCGAGCGAATCGAACGTTAAAATCCTCGCCAAAAAGTTGGAGGAATACCCCGGCCTGGTCGGAAGGGACATTGTCAAAAATGTCACCTCCAAAAAGCCCTACGACTGGGACAAGGGCGTTATCGACGTTCTGGAAAACCGGCAAATAAAGCCGGAGAAAAAATTCAAGGTTACCGCCATCGATTACGGCATAAAACAAAACATCCTGCGGCTGCTTCGCTCGCACGGCTGCGAGGTTCACGTCGTACCGGCGAATACTTCCGCCAAAGATATTCTGGCAAAAAAGCCCGACGGCGTTTTCCTGAGCAACGGCCCGGGCGACCCGGCGCCGGTGACTTATGCGATAGAAACAGTCCGGCAGCTTCTCGGGAAAGTGCCGATATTCGGTATCTGCCTCGGTCACCAGATTCTTGCTCTGGCACTCGGGGCGAAAACGTATAAGCTCAAGTTCGGACATCGCGGCGCGAATCATCCGGTCAAAAACCTGAAAACGGGAAAAATTGAAATCACAAGCCAGAACCACGGCTTCTGCGTCGATATGGATTCGCTATCCGGCAAAAACGTGGAACTAACGCACCTGAACCTCAACGATAATACCAACGAAGGAATTTTCAGCCGCAAAATGAAGGCTTTTTCCGTTCAGTATCACCCGGAGGCCTCGCCCGGCCCGCACGATTCAAATTACCTCTTCGATGACTTCATTAAATTAATGGCAAAGAAATCGTAGTTCGTATCCCGTATTCTGCACATCATATTAGACCTCGTGTATTTTATACTATTTTTTCTTGCCTATTCTATTCTACATATATATATTGAACGAATGTAGCGAGCGAAATAGACTTCCGGGATTCGTGCTCTTTAATAAACACTTTTTCAAAGAAAGTGAGGAAAAATACCATGAAATCATTATCTCTCAAAGCCGGTTGTATTATATTTGCCGTAATTCTCATTCCGGCAATTGTCTGCGGCGGCGGCAATGAAACATCCAAAGAGAAGGATTTTCTTTCGGGCCCGGACGCAGTGACCTGCAATCTCGAGGAAACCACGATTTCCAAGCTCAACCTCGAAAAAAATGACTGGCCATCATTTGTGCGCAGGATGGAAAGAGAGAACAGGAAAGACCTCAAACAGGGCCGACTCACCCTTGCGAACCGGCCTTTTATGGTCCTTTTGGGAGAGAGACCGGAACGCGAATTTTTCCTGTACGATATCGAAAAGAAATTCGGCCCCTACTGGTGGGGCTCATGGAGTCTGTATTCGTACCATAAGATAGACGACAAATTTTACGAATTCAAACTTATCGATAACGGCAAAAAAATCGCCGCCCGTCCGTACAAAGGCGAGATTGGCACAATCAAAGTCGGCAAAGGCGGCCGCGAGCTGGAAAAGACCGAATTTAAAGGCTCGGTTAATCAAAAGGCAAACGTCGCCGCACCGATAGGGACAATTAAAGAACAATGGCCCGAGGCGGTCACAGAATATCAAATTCCCACCGGTGATTATACCGCTTATCTTATGGATGTTATCTATGATAATCTGGCTATTACAATCTCTAATAATTACCACACCAATGCACAGGGCCAGTCCAGAGGCGACAAGGAAATAGTCTATGGAATGCAGGTGCGAAAAGACAATCCGTTTGTTCTGGATTTCTCGAACAAACCGATGGTTGTTTTTGACCAGCCTCCAAAGGATAAAACAACTTTTTCCCGGGGCGAAGTGATACAATTCGCCGCGGTGCTGATCGATCCGAAATTAGATATTATGATACGCAGACTGAATGATACATCCGTCAAAGTTGATAGAGAACTCAAAGATTCGGATGGCAAGGTGATTGATACGGTAAAAGTGGATAAATCGCTTGATCCGAAGGTCGTCATTGCGCGTGCCGACGGTGAAATCGTCGCCGAGGGCGTCATGCCGTTCGGCTGATCCGGGACATGCGGGTACACGTGGCGTGTACCGGAAGATTTTCAAATCAACGGCAACGAAGAAGAGCTTACAGTCACCGTGAGCTACGATACGCAGAAGCTTTACGGCAAAATAACCGCACAGCGAAAAATAAAAATAAAAAAATAAAAATCCCTGTTTCGTCTATGACCCACAGAACGCGGTGAGTAAGAAAGGTTCGAGATGGAAAACGACATATCTCAACGCAAAAAGTCGATCGCCGTCTTAAGCTTGGGGCTGCTTATAGTTGCTATTTGCCTGGCACTGATAGAGGCCGCAGGTACTATCGCCACAAAAGGATGCTTCGAAACGACTATGATAGAGATGGCAGAGCAAGAACTGCCTCTTCTCACAAAGCTCGTTATCTCGATCTCAAATGTCACTTACGGAATTATTTTCGCAGCATTTGTCCTGATATTGATTCTCAAAGAGATTTTTATCCGAGCAAAAAGAGTTACACTGGCAGTTAATATAGTTGCTACAATATTAGCGATAGCATATATTCTTGTTTATATAATGGCAATATTTCTTCCCATGATAGAGATAATCACCCAATTGGAGAATAATTAACATTCTAAATCAAATATGCAATGTCGTAATTCAGACTATGGTTAAGCAGCTATGCAAATAAAATAGTCGAGGTACTAAAGGAAGTATCGCCATTTTTGCCTACGGCATGTCCAAAGCAGAGCGGAGCAATGTTCCCGCCGTCGTCATTTCGAGCGGAGCCCTCGTTCTTGTTTCGCAAGAAAGCACGAGGGCGGAGCCGAGAAATCTGAAAACAAACTCCGCCATTTTTACAGCAGGCGGCAGTAATTATGCAACAGAGAGTCCCCATTTAATAAGTTCATAACCTTGTTCGATTATTTTAAACGTTACCTCAGTGCAGTGTGCATATAAGCCATTATGTACAAATCCAAAAGTAACTCTAACTTCGTCGGCAACTTTATTAATACTTACCAAAGGCTGTGATATGACCGTTTCAGCTATCTTCCCACGTATATAGGTAGTTGCCAATACGGGATTTATTTTCATGCTCTCAAGATCGATATACACTTTTGGATTGCGAACGTAATCCAGAAGTTCAACAAGCTCTTTTTCCGAAAAAATATCCTGCTCACCTTGTCTATTTTGGGATGGATATTGGAACGGCAGTTCAGAAATCCCGGGTGTTTCAAGAACAGAATCAAATACTTTATCTGGAAGAGATACCTGAATATATCGCCACGGTTCGGACACGTATAATCCTTTCGATGAACTCAACATCCCTATAGTGTACGCCAATCCGGATCGATATCGAGCATTAGCAACATCCGGAGCAAGATACACCCAAAGCTGACCACGATAGCGTTGCGAAGAACTAAGCGGCACACGCACGAACCAAATGGATTTCTGTGTTCTCTCTGCAACAAGAGCTTGAATCTTTTTTAACTCTTCCTGTGAGAGCCTTTCACAAGTACCGACTTGATACTCACTTTTAATCGGATTGCCCGTTTCACCATAAAAAATCCTTGGGCTATTCATGAAAGGTTCCACTCGATAATTCGGTTGCAACCTTTTATTAGAAGTGCAAGAAAGTCCTATCAAGACAAGCAGGCACAAACAAAAGTTCTTAAACATTTTATTCATGACATAGACTCCTAAATTTTTTTCTTTTATTAACAGTACCAGTCTATGTTTTACGAATATATATACTACTGAATAGTTACTCCCACTCGATGGTTGCCGGTGGTTTGCTGGAGATGTCGTAAACAACGCGATTTACGCCGCGAACTTCGTTGATAATCCTATTGGCGATGATACCTAAGACCTCGTGAGGGATACGGGAGAAATCGGCAGTCATAAAATCCGCCGTCTCGACCGCCCGAACGGCGATAACGCTCTCGTAACTGCGTTCGTCACCCATCACACCGACCGTCGAGACCGGCAGCAGGACTGCCAACGCCTGTGAGATTTTTCGATAGAGCCCCGCCGATTTGATTTCATCGATAACAATCTCATCGGCGGCACGCAGTATATCGAGTCTTTCCGGCGTAATATCGCCTACGATTCTAACCGCCAGACCGGGGCCGGGAAACGGATGCCGCCAGACGGTATCTTCGGGCAGGCCTAAATATTCGCCGACGACGCGGACTTCGTCCTTGAACAAATCCCGCAAAGGTTCGATCAGCTCGAAACCCAGTTCGGCGGGCAAGCCCCCGACATTGTGATGTAATTTAATATTAGCCGCACCGACGGTCAAATCTTTGGAGCTGGAATTTGCGGACGCCTGAGCGCCCGATTCGATAACATCAGGATAGAGCGTTCCCTGGGCGAGAAATTTCGCATTGGGAATCTTTTTCGCTTCGGATTTAAACGCCTCGATAAATTCCGAGCCGATAATTATTCGCTTCCGCTGGGGGTCGGTGACGCCGGCCAATTTTTCCAAAAACTGCTTCGACCAATCGACGACTCTCAGGTCCATGTGAAAATGATTGCGGA
>JAFGBG010000177.1 GCA_016933295.1 Sedimentisphaerales bacterium
GATTCGTACCTCATCGAAATCACCCGTGACATCCTCGGCTACACCGACGAAGACGGCAACGATGTCATCGACCTCATTCTCGATACCGCCGGCCAGAAGGGGACCGGCAAATGGACGGCAATCGAGGCCCTGAACCTCGGCCAGCCCCTGACGCTCATCGGCGAAGCGGTTTTCGCCCGATGCCTCTCGGCGCTGAAGGAAGAACGCGTCAAGGCGGCAAAATCTCTAAAAGGCCCGAGAACCAAATTCAGGGGTGACAAAGAGAAATTCCTGAACGACCTTCAGCAGGCACTTTACGCCTCGAAGATTGTCAGCTACGCCCAGGGCTATCAGCTAATGCGTGCCGCGGCGACGGAGCACAACTGGAACCTCAATTACGGCGGCATCGCCCTGATGTGGCGCGGCGGCTGCATTATCCGCTCGGCCTTTTTAGGCAAGATTAAAGAAGCCTTCACGAAAAAACCGAAGCTCAGCAACCTGCTGCTCGACCCGTTCTTCAAGAGGGCAGTCCGGAACGCACAGAAATCATGGCGCCGCGTCGTCACCAACGCGGTCAAGCTGGGCATTCCAATACCGACAATTAGTGCCGCTCTTGCGTTTTACGACGGCTATCGTCACGAACGTCTGCCGGCGAATTTGTTGCAGGCTCAGCGGGATTATTTCGGCGCCCATACATACGAGCGTGTTGACAAGCCGCGAGGCGAGTTCTTCCATACCAACTGGACCGGCCGGGGAGGTTCCACCGCCGCTTCGACCTATACGGTATAGAAGAAGCCTTTTTTCGGCACGATAAATTCTATATGGCTTATCCGGGTGATTTTTTGCCGGGATGGTGCTGATTTACGCCCGGTGTGATTCCGGAACACAATGAAAGGACCCGCGGCGGAAAATCACCCTAAAAAATACCGAAGGCGTGGAAAAAGCGACTTTCTCACGCCTCCGGTCCACTCCGCACCTGACTTTTCTCAAAGCTTCCCCAGTGCAGAAAGTACTCCCTTACAGTCAAATCAAGAATTTTTTCTATCTTTTCATATATTAGGCGTTTCTCGCGGGGGAAATCTTGATTGAAAAAAACGAAATTTTTTAAATTTTTTTATTTTTCCCGATTTTCAGGTCAAAAATCGCGTCTAAAGCAGCTAAAAAAGCCAAAAAACAGGAACTTTCGCCGGTTTTACGTCGCCCCTTGACCCCTTCGGGCATTTCGGATATTATTTTTGCGAGCTAACAATATCATTAAAATAATGTAAAAAACCCGGCAAAAATAGAAGGATGGCAAAATGTTGTATAAAGTTTTCATGCTAACAGATTTCCCTGCCCTTGCGATGGGATGGTTTGCGTATTGGCTGTTCGCCTTACCTGTCCTGGCAATCGGATGGCTTGCATACTGGCTATGGCAGCGAAAGATTAAAGAAGAAGAGAAAAACCGGCCCAAACCGGAATCGAAGCGCCTTACACAGACCAAAAGCGAGATATCCGACTGGGCCAAGAAGATGGCCGAATTCGAATCGCCCGCCGAACAGGCCCGCAAGAGAAAACTGGCACAACAAAAGGAGCTGGAAGAAAAACAGCGACGACAGCAGCAGGATAAACAACAATAATCCCCGAACCACCTAAAGCTCTAAGAAGGACAGATATGATGACGCAATTTATAACCGAAGATTTTCTTTTACAAACTAAAACCGCCAGGCGCCTCTACCACGAACACGCCGCAAAGATGCCTATTTACGATTATCACTGCCATCTGCCCACGGCACAAATCGCCGCCGACCATCGCTTCGAGAACCTCACCCAGGCATGGCTGTACGGCGACCATTACAAATGGCGGGCGATGAGGACCAACGGCGTCTCGGAAAAATTCATCACCGGCGAGAAGAGCGATTATGAAAAATTCGAGAAATGGGCGCAGACCGTCCCCTGCTGCCTTCGCAATCCGCTGTATCACTGGACACATCTGGAACTGAAGAATCCCTTCGGAATCGAAGACAAGCTGCTCGGCCCCGATACGGCGAAAGTTATCTACGAAACCGTCAGCGAGATGCTCAGGAGCCCCGAATTCAGCGTTCGCAATATAATGCGAAAAATGAACGTCAAGTTAGTCTGCACCACCGAAGGCCCGCTCGATACGCTGGAGCATCACAAAAAAATCTGGGCCGACGGTTTCGAAGTAAAAATTCATACGGCATGGCGGCCCGACCAGGCCATGGCTACAGAAAATCTTCCGGCGCTAAAAGCATTCATCGATAAATTAGCGTCGGCCTGTGACATCGATATAAAAGACTACGCGGCGTATATCGAAGCACTGCGGCAGCGGCACGATTATTTTCATCAAAACGGCTGCCGCCTCTCCGACCACGGCATAGAAACCGCTTATGCCGAGGACTATACCGAAAGCGAGATAGAAAAAATCTTCCAGAAGATTCTTCGCGGAAAACAGCCGGATTTAGCCGAATGCCTGAAATTCAAATCGGCGATGATGATGGAATTCGCCGTAATGGATCACGAAACCGGCTGGGTCCAGCAGCTTCATCTCGGCGCCCTGAGAAACAATAATACAAGGCTCTTTAAAACGCTCGGTCCCGATACCGGCTTCGATTCGATCGGCGATTTCGAGATAGCCAAACCGCTGGCAAAATTCCTCGACCGGCTGGATACGGACAACCGTCTGGCGAAAACAATCCTCTACAATCTTAACCCGAGGGACAACGAGCTGCTCGCGACTATGATCGGCAATTTCCAGGACGGCTCGGCGCCCGGCAAAATGCAGTTCGGCTCGGGCTGGTGGTTCCTCGACCAGAAGCACGGGATGGAAGAGCAAATGAACGCTCTCTCGAACATGGGACTTTTGAGTCGCTTCGTAGGTATGCTCACCGACTCGCGCAGCTTCCTGTCGTATCCGCGGCACGAATATTTCCGCCGGGTACTATGCAACATGTTGGGCGACGACGTCGAGGCCGGCCTTCTGCCGAACGATATGGACCTGCTTGGCAAAATGGTCGAGGATATCTGCTTCAACAACGCCAAAAACTATTTCCCGATGGCGCTCGACTAAAAAACGCGGCAGAATTTCGGACAATAGTTTTTAATGTTGAAACTGTGGATTGGTTAGTGGGCCTTAAGCATTAAATCCAATATCTGATCGAAGTGCTCGAAGTCGGTCTCTCCGATACTGCCGCTGTATTCCTCCACAAGCTCCAGAATCTGCGGGTCATTAACCTGGTGGGCGCTGAAATCACCTATCATAATATTCCATCCGCCCCTGTGCGGCATAGAGCCATCCAGCACCGAATCGACAAGCAGCAGGGTCTCGGTCGCCTTGAGCTGCGATAATCTTTTGAACTTTCGGTCCCGGTTCTCCAGACTCACACATACGGGATTGTACATATACGAAATTCGGGTTCCCGGATTCTCGACAAGGGGCGACGAGGATGGAAACTTCGGCTGCGAGTAGTTTTTGTATTTGAAACGCACCTCCGGCGAGGGACAGTAGAATATCCTGCCGTCTTTTAATATCTCCGCCTTCCAGACGAAACCCATATTCCACCACGTATCGTCGCCGCTCCTGAACCATCTTGTGTAATGTCCCGCCGTCTGCAGCGGCCGAACTTCGTTCATCGGCGGTAACAGACCGTCATAATCCTCTGCGTAGAGATTTACCCCGGTGCCCATCTGCCGGATATTCGAGGCGCAGGAAATCTTCTGGGCTAGCATTTTAGCCCTGTTCAGTGCCGGCATTAATATCCCCATCAACAGCGCGATAATCGCGATAACGACTAATAGCTCTATAAGAGTAAATCCGGTTCGCCTGTGCATTATTAACACCTTACTCCATATGCATATATTTTCATATACTCTATAAGCTATATAGTTTTATTTTAACATTTCAAATTCTATTTTTAAAGCTCAAATACTTGTTGTCAAGCTGCCTTAAGATATCGGCTCAAGTTTTTTTTCCATAGAACCATTTCTATAAATAGTTGCGAGATTTAAACCTCATACTTCGGCCAAAAAATGGATTTATAATAAAATCCCTTTTTTACGGAAGGAGATATTCAGATAGCAAAAGAGTTAACTGCTAAAAGTCATCGCAGACAACACGAAATCCGATGTTGGAGAACGAGCTGTCCGGGGCGCCCCAGTAGCGATCCGCAGAGCGACAGTTCCTCGGATTGTGGTACCAGGAACCGCCGCGAAGAACTCGGGCATCTCCGGAACTCGGGCCGGGAGGATCAACTACAGAGTCACTCGAATAGCTTCCATACCAATCCCCACACCATTCCCATACATTACCAATCATATCGTATAAGCCAAACTTATTGGCCTCAAAAGACGCTACAGGGGCGGTGTGCGTATAACCATCCCGAACACCCTTGAATTTGTAATTCCAATTCAGACTCTCGCCTTCACCAGCCACGTTCGCACAGCCCTGGGCACCACTCTCTTCATCGCCCCAGTACCACGTCGTCGTATCGCTGCCAGCACGACAGGCATATTCCCATTGTGCCTCTGTAGGCAAGGTATAGATTTTATTCTCTTTTTTTGACAACCAGTCACAAAACGCCACCGCATCATTATGATTGACGCAAACAACCGGATGGACATCTGTTTGTTCAAACAACGAGTTGCGCCAATACACACCTGATACTTCGCCCCACTTGTTATCCTTTAATGCATAAGAACTCCCCTTTTTTTCGGCGTATGTTTTATATTTGGTCTCCCGCACAAACAGGGCAAATTGACCTCGTGTAACCTCTGTGGCACCCATATAAAATCCGCTTGTCAGAAACACTCGGTGACGCGGATGTGACCGCCGATACCCCTCAATCTGACCGCCTGGCCATTTACGTTGAACTTCTTCCGGGCTGAGCGTATCACCCATCATAAATTCACCCGCTGGAATCCGGACGAGTTTCATGCCGATAGAATTGGTGATCACATCGCCATGTTTAGGTTGATTCGATTCAGATGGTATTTCATTGGTTGTTTCGTTGTCAACTGGTGGGGGTTCTTTCTCAGTACAACCATTCTGCGTAACAAAAATTAGTAATAAACATATTAATCCAAAGATTGAGATTTGTTTCATTTTCCTGCCCTTTCTAAAAGTTAAGATATTTTAAAAACACAAATTTGCTGGGGCATATAAACGACTTTCCTCAGTTACTCTGATTATAATATAACACACTTATAAACGCAGTCAATTGTGTTGACTATGTATTTTTAAGGGATTAATCCTTGTTTCTTGGCGAAAAATGAAGGTAGTAAAAAAAGCGAGATTGTACATTCTACAAGCATATGACATTTCTGAGGGTGACAAAATCTTTTCAGTTTAGTAGCTATTTTTGTGCCATAGCCTACCTGCGAAATTTCGGGGCGTTACCATCAAATTTATGAATGTAGCAGATGCAGTTAATAAATAGATTCTGGCCAGCGGGCGTCATTTTTGACGGTGGTGCAGACCAACCCCATTGCAGAAAGTTGCCGTGGCGGCTAATGCCAGTGGCTAAATAGGATTTACCCGGGGCGAAACCGAGGAGAATAGCTTCAGCATCGGGATTATCTTTGGATGTGATGACATTCGAGACCGCACCTGCTTTCCCTACATTATTATTGGTGTCTTGTACCTGCCAAATCGATATTGTTTTATCGAGCTTTTTCCCTTCGGGAAGAGTTCGGAAGTAGCTATCAGGTGTTTTTGCTGATTGCAGTTTGATATCCACTCTACGAGGTTTTAGAAAAACCTCATGATCAAACGACTCACCATGAGCCGCATCAGTTAAGCAGTTTCACATGTAACCGGTTTTCAATCTCATTCGATCAGTCCAAAAAGCACCTGGAATTCCGAGGGATATGGTGGGACGTGAATATTGGTCTGATACCCTCAGATCTCTTAATGGTTTACCACCTTTACTACCCCATTGAATTCCGTCCTTGTCAAGGATAACCACGTCGCTTTCCTTTGTTTGCTCCTCTTTGAATGTGTAAAGGTCGATGGTTTTGACTTCTTTAAAATTCTTTGAGAGGAAGGAGACAAAATCCTTCTGTCTATCAGTATTGGATAGCCCAACATATAGAATCCGTAATTGTATTGCTTCCTCTGGTGTCATTTGTTGGATTTGAGGTTGTTTGTCAAGTTCGGTCAAATTACTCTGTGTTTCTTCCTCAGATGGCGGAGATTGTTTGTTCTTACATGCTGATTGTGTGAATATAAGTGCCAGCAATAATATCAATGTAAAATAACTTAGCTTTATTGACTTTTTCAAAAATTCCATTTGATTACCCTTTCTAATGCCCTATATTGCCACTACATTCGGATGCAATATCTTTACAGGTCGACATAAACCTGTTCAAATTATGAGATCTTGATCAACTAATCCAAGCGAGTTTGAGATCAATGGTGATACTTCATAATAGCTTTTCAGGCCGGGCAGGTCAAGGCGGGCAGACCTTATTATTGTGAAATTTGCATATTTACTATGAGAATATTTTACAATCCTTAACCACGTGGCTGAGGCAAGGACAAATTAGCTTCTCGAAGAGCTGCGGCTGCCTGGGTTGCTATGATGAAGCCTCCATTAAGGTCAACGCCGCTCACTTTTATCTCCTGAGAGTTGGAGACATCGAATACAAGGGTAGAACTACCACTTCCTGATCGATAGTGTGCATAATCACCGCCTTCCAGCATAAGCCGCGGCTTGCCCTTTACTGTAACATTTTCACTGAATATAACTTCAATACGGTCGGCATAAACCTCGATCTTTTCAATAGATGGTGCGTCCGACCGCTCGGGATCCCATGTACCTGCAAATGTCCAGGCTGCTGTGATTTGATCCGGCTCAGGTGAGCCGGATGCAGAAGAAAGATTATCGGCGTGCCACGGGTAATCGCCTCCGTCGCGGTGACAGTTAAAATAATATGTACGCTCACCCCAGATGTTAGTCTTGTCCAATTCCTTGTTGCGGCGAATGTTTGCCTCCGTCGGTGTTGTATTGTCGAGAGGATAAATGACACGTTTGGGCTGACGGTCGCGCATGGCCGCTGAAAATTTGCAGTCGAGCAGAAAAAACTGGGCATCATGATGATGACGGGCAAGAATCCATCCATCAACGCCGTCAAGCCTGCAATTCCGTAGTACAAACTTCATATCCTTATTCTTGCTGCCGTCGTGCCAGATAGCTGCCTCAGCACCTGGATTGACCTGGTAGAACGTACAGTCGGTCATGTAACACCAGCCGCGGGGGCATACGAAATCGACCGAGCCCCGGATATTGAGCCGTGCATGGTAATAGCGGCCGACATCACCACGCCATAACGAAAGGGTATCAGCTCCGTCGCTGAATACATTGCAATCGACGATTACTGTGCGGTCACCCTTTCCATAAACTGCGAAAGCATGGGGACCAATAACGCCGTGAGTATTGCGAATCGTGAGGTTTTCGAGAACTACATCGTTACCGTTTATATTAACCACCGCGACACCCAGGTTGTCTCCCTGACGGGCGAATTCTTCGGCGCCTTGTGAGAATTCGATTCGCGTACCGGCGCGGCTTTGCCCTCGGAGCGTAATATAGGATGCATCAATCCGTACTTTTTCATTATAAACACCATCTTTGATAAAGATAATGATACGATCGCTATTGTCATCCGATACAGATTCGATCGCCTGCTGGACGGTGGTAAAATCTCCGCCGCCATCTGCTGCAACAGTAATATCAGGCGGGGTGCTATCTTCTGCACGAGTAGTGACGATTGAGATATTAAGCAAAAATGCCACCATAAGTATATAAAGGTTGAATCTATACATTCTTTTATCCTCCGGCAGGATTCTCAGGAGTTTTCCAGGGTATTTTTGATGAGATTGGTTCACTTTAATTCTATTAGCCGACAACGACTTAGGAAAATAGTCCTTAGATGATTCAGCTTCAGTCTTCCTCATACGTATAATCATGATAAATATTATAACTACAATTTGTTGATTGTGGCAGCTATTATTTTTAAAGGGCAAAACTTCATTATTTGGCATAAAACAGAGATAGTTACAAAAGCCCTTGTTTTGCGGAGGAGAGGAAAGAGCGAGATTTACATAGGAGCTTGTCAGGAAAACAGGGATGTTTAGTTGTTTCTCACAAAATAAACGGCACGAAAGAATACGCCGTAATTAACCATAAATTCAGCCCTTACAGCCAAAACTGGTTCGGAATCGGGGCGCTACGGACATGATAAAGACTTGAACTTTCAAAATAAATCTGATATGCTTATATTGCATTGAAACTTATAGAATTTCCGGAAAGGTAAGGAAATAACCATGCACAAGCGAACCGGATTCACACTCATAGAGCTGCTGGTAGTGATTGCCATTATCGCATTGTTAATGGGTATCTTAATGCCGGCATTGAATAAAGTAAAGGAGCTGGCCCGAAGGCAGTCTTGTTCTTCCCGCCTTCGTCAGCAGGGAATCGCCCTGACGTTATTTGCCAACGAGAATGATTCGAAAATGCCGCTGCCATACACACTGCCGGGGGACGGAGGATGGTTGCAGGACCTGGCTATCAATACTGTACAATTCATGCTCGATTCCGGCATGACGCGAGAGATGTTTTACTGCCCGTCTAATCTCACACATCAAAAATATAATGATATTTTCTGGTTGTGGGATAATGACACCTGGGACGGCCGGCTTCAGAGATTCAAGGATCTCTATGAGGGCAGTTTTATTGTCTCCGGATATAGTTTCATCCTTCAGACAAAAGGTACAAAAAGGCCGGACATCACACGCTATCAGAATGATTCCTTAAAAAAAGAATGGGTGGTATCGGCCCAGGATTCGCAACAGTCCGATCGGGAGTTAGTGGTCGATTCGATTATGGGTGTGCTTAGTCCCGATACTAAATACGGACGCAACTTCGCGCAGTGTTCGGGCGGGATATACGGCCGGTACAAGATTTACGATACATCAAGTCACCTGAAAAACGAATTCGAGCCGGCCGGCGGAAATATCGTTTTCCTGGATAACCATACCGAGTGGAGGCCGTTCGAGCCGGATATGGACAGCGGCGTAGCCGTACCTCGATACATGGAGAAACCGGGTTTCTTCTGGTAAGATTAATTTGATAAAAAACAATTAAAAATCCGGCTTTCCCTTCCACTTCATACGTTTCGCCCTTTTGGGCGAACTCGTTCAATGCCTGCCACCCTCGCAAAGACATTTTTTTATATATTGGTGGGGCATCCATTCTCCGTAGCACACTACTGCGAAGGACGAAAGCCGCCACCCTACAAGCTCGAATCACGAACGACGAGATACGAGCGACGAGTCACGAACAACGTGCCGTATCAAGGTCGATTTGCACAGAATCGGCGGTTTTTCCTTGAAATTTTCTTCGGTCGCAATTATAATGACACTTATAAAGAGTGAGCAGAATTTCACGCGCTTTGCCTGTAGGCCGACCAAAAATGAAAACAACAAAAGTCAAAAAGAAACGTAAGAAATAGGTAAACGTCCCTAATATTTCCCAAGTGGTGTGATAGGAGATCAAGAAGGATTCTGGTCCAATGTCCACTACGGCTTTGGCGTTGCATTTGGGTTGGTTGGAATCGGAAGAGAAAGGGCAGAAACCCTTATGGGAGTCTGGGAAATAACTGAACCCGGGATTTGGAACGGCTGGGGCACGTGGGGGGTATATCAAGGCAGAGAACATTTTGAAGGCGGTCAGTCTGGTCGGGATTTTGACATGCAACGTGGACTGGAAGGTTATGATGACGCATCATGTTGGAGGTGGTGGATTGAACAATTTTTATTACCAGGTATTCCATAAGGAGCTAAAATTATGTGCAAGAGTACCCTAAGAAAGATTCATTTGTGTTTGATGGTTTGTTCACTGTCTTTCTTCGGTGGTTGTTTGGAAAAGCCAATACATAAAGCTGCATACGAAGGGGATTTGAAGAAAGTAAAAGAAATAATTGACAGGGATCCCAACCAAGTAAACGTTCAAGATGCACAGGATTTCACACCATTACATCTTGCCTCTGGCAAGGGACATACCGAAATAGTAGAGTTTCTGCTCAACCATGGTGCTAATACTGAATTAGAAACTTGTACTGGACATACGCCAATGATGCTTGCTGCATGGTATGCAAGAGATGGGAAGTATGAAACCATAAAGACATTGCTTGAGCACGGGGCAAAAGTGAATCATAAAAATGAGGATGGCGGGACAGCATTGCATTTAGCTGCAATGTACAGCGGTAAGGAAGTAATGAACTTACTCATTTCATACGGCGCCGACGTTAATGCAAGAGATAAAGATCAAACTACCCCGTTACATAAGGCTGCTATGTTGAACAATATAGAGGCGTCAAAAGCACTCGTTGAGCATGGGGCGGACATTTTTGTCAAAAGATATCCGTCTGAAGAGACGCTGCGCAGTTATCCCAGTTCAAGACATACGATGAATAAAACTGCAAAAGAAATAGCGTTGAAGGCACGCCACGTAGAACTTGCGCAATACTTGCAGACAAAAGAGAAAGAAAAAGAAAAGGAAAAATGAAAAACAATCTAGAAAAAACTAGAGAAAAAACTGGAAAAAACTAGGGACGTTTACCTAATAAAATTTTACAGATAGCTGAAGAAAAAACTAGAGGAAAACTAGGGACGTTGGGGCTGTTGAAAAAGCTGACGTTTTTCCTTTATCCCACTCATTATCCCTCCGGCTTTTCTATATATGAGATTTCCCCAAAATAAA
>JAFGBG010000178.1 GCA_016933295.1 Sedimentisphaerales bacterium
ACCTCGGTCAGCAGGTCCGGCTGGAAGTTCACGGACAATGCGCTCCGCTTCCTATAATAAAAGCTATCATGGACGTCGCAGACAATCATAATGTGGCCGTCTGCTGGAACTCTAATCCTGAAGACCTCAAGGGACAGGGCCTGGAGTACAATTTCAATCTTGTCAAGGGACGTTTCGGTGACACCGTCCATGTTCGCGAATTGGGCACCGACAATTATCCATACCAAGATCTTTTCAATCTTTTTGTGGCGATTGACTACTCCGGCTGGATTCTGCTCGAAGCCCACACTAACTGGCAGGGAAAAATTAACGCACTGGACGAGCAACGTGAGATTTGGAATCAGATGCTCGCAAAGGCACAATCATCGAAACCAAAAACTACCGCCGGAGTTAATATAACAGAAGGCGAAAATAAAGTCAGCGTGGAAATAAACGGCAAACTCTTCACAGAGTATGTTTACAAAGGAGATACCAAGCGACCGTATTTTTACCCTGTCATCGGACCGACAGGTGTCAATGTTACCCGTCACTGGCCCATGAAGGACGGCGAAAACGAGCAAAAAGACCATCCGCACCATAAATCACTTTGGTACACCCACGGCTCGATTAACGGAGTCGATTTCTGGACCGCCGGGGACAGGAACGGCAACGTCGTTCATGATAAGTTTCTCAAAATCGAATCCGGCAAAGACCTCGGAATCATACGGTCTCAAAATAAATATGTATCTTCCGATGGAACCGTAATATGCACGGACACCAGAACTCACAAGTTTTATAACCGCACGGACGGCAAAATGATGGATTTCGAGATCACCTTTCACGCCTCCGAGGGCGAAGTTGTCTTAGGCGACACGAAGGAAGGTTCGATGGCTCTCCGCCTGGCGCCGACGATGCGATTAAAAGGAACGGTGGGTCAGGGACATATTATCAACAGCGAAGGTAACCGCGAGGGCGAGACCTGGGGTAAACGAGCGGCATGGTGCGATTACTACGGTCCGGTCAACGGCGAAATCGTCGGCGTTGCTATTTTCGACCATCCGCAGAATCCGAAACATCCGACATGGTGGCATGTTCGCGATTACGGACTTTTTGCCGCAAATCCGTTCGGTGTCTCAGACTTCGAGCGAAAACCCCGCGGCACCGGCAATATCACCATCCCGGCCGGAGAGAGTCTCACCTTCAAATACCGAATTTTCATCCATAAAGGAGATAACGAACAATCAAAAGTAGCCGAACATTACAGCGAATACGCGCAAACAAAATGAACGACACTTTCATCCGAAAATCTACTGAGGCAAAATATTAGGAGAAATGATATGAGTAAGTTAAATCGTAGAGATTTCATTAAAAACTCGATGATCGCCGGAGCAACTATAGCTATGGCTACCCCCTTTTCGAGGGTTCGCGGTGCTAACAACGATATTCGTATAGCAGTCGTCGGTACCGGAGGCCAGGGCGGCGGGCACTGCCAGCAATGGAGCCGCATGGAAGGCGTTCGCTTAGTGGCTATTTGCGATGCTGATCTGTCTCAGGCCGAGAGAGCCAAAAGAAGAATAAACATGCCGGACTTAAAAGTTTATCAGGATATTCGAGAGCTGCTGGACGACAAGAGTGTCGACGCGATCTCATCCGCCACGCCGAATCACTGGCATTCGCTGGTTACTGTATGGGCATGTCAGGCTGGCAAAGATGTCTATATTGAAAAACCGGCATCGCATGAAATCTGGGAAGGCCGCAAAATGGTCGAGGCCGCCCGAAAGTATAACCGAATCGTCCAGATCGGCACTCAGAAGCGGTCTTCTATGGCGCACAAAGAAGCTTTCGAGTGGATTCACGCAGGCAATATCGGCGCAATCAAATGGTCTCGCGGTTTCTGCTATAAACCACGCGGCATAGGCACCAATGGAATTGTTAACGCTACGAATGGCCCGAATCCCCTTCCCGATAGTCTTGACTACAACCTGTGGTGCGGCCCCGCCGATATGGAGCCGCTCAGACGAGAGAGGTTACATTACAACTGGCACTGGGTCTGGAACACCGGTTCCGGCGATGTCGGCAACCAGGGCATACACGAAATGGACCTGGCACGCTGGGCTCTGGGCGACAGTGCAAATGCTCTGGCTCCGGCGGTTTGCAGTTTCGGCGGCAGATTCGGCGTTTTCGATGCCGGTGAAACACCTAATACCCTCGTCTCTTATTTTGACTATAAGCCGGCCCCGCTGATTTTCGAGGTCCGTGGACTGCCGAGCACAAAAGGCGGCAGAAGTATGGACAACTTCAGAGGCGCGCGCATCGGCATCGTCGTTCAGTGTGAAAACGGCTACTTCCAGGCCGGTGACGGAGGCGGCTGGATTTACAATAACGACGGCACCAGAACCGACAAACAATTCAGCGGCAGAGGCGGCGGCAGTCACTACCAGAACTTCATCGACGCAGTCCGAAGCCGAAAAATCGAGGACCTCAATGCCGACATCGAAAAGGGGCATATCTCCAGCGCCCTTTGCCATATGGGCAATATCTCCTACCGGATCGGCCAGCACAAATCCATTGAAGAAATAAAGGAAACCATTAAGGACAACAGCGATTTGACGGATTCTTACGAACGAGCTTTGACTCATCTGCAGGCCAATGAAATAGACTTCGAAAAAGAGCCGATTACAATCGGGCCGATTCTCACTATGGATCCCAAAACCGAAAAATTCACGGGCGAGCTGAGTGACTACGCCAATATGTACGTCAAGCGCAATTACCGCGAACCGTTCGTTGTGCCGGATACAGTCTGATGAAGTTTGCTCTCTGTAATGAAATGTTCGAGGGCCGCCCGACGGCCGAAGTTTGCTCGATAGCAAAGCGCCTGGGATACGACGGTATCGAAATCGCCCCGTTTACACTTTCTGCTTCCGCAAAAGATATTTCCGGGACGCGGCGAAAAGAAACGCGGCAAATTATCGCCGACAGCGGCCTCGAAACCGTCGGCCTGCACTGGCTTTTCGCCGGGCCGAAAGGCTTACACATGACAACCAACGACGATAAAATCTGGGGCAGGACAAGGGATTACTTGTCCTGCCTCCTCGATTTATGCAGCGACCTCGGAGGCAAAGTTTTAGTGCTCGGCTCACCCAAGCAACGCTCTCTCGTGACCGGCCAAACACTGCAAGGCGCTATTCAAAGAGCGTCGGATTTGCTAAGCTCCGTCCTGGATAAAGCAAAAGACCTCGGCCTGACTATTTGTCTGGAGCCGCTTTCGCCGGTCGAAACCGATTTTATAAATACGGTAGCCCAGGGCATGGAATTAGTGCGGCAAATAAATCATCCCAATCTGAAAATACACCTCGATATCAAAGCCATGTGTTCGGAACCGACTCCCGTGCCGGATATTATCCGCTCGGTCAAAGCCGAAGATGTCGGCCATTTCCACGTCAACGATACCAATCTTTACGGTCCCGGCATGGGCGATGTCGATTACGGCCCGATTGCCGAGGCCATCCGCGATATCGGCTGGGATAAATGGCTCTCGGTGGAAGTTTTCAAATACGATCCTGACCCGGAAACTATCGCCCGAAAAAGTATCGAATACCTGCGTTCGTATTTTCCTTAAAGCCAAAAGAGCCCTCATATCGTTATCTTTTGCTCATATATCGTGCAAAACGCATAAAATCCTTGCCTAATCGGAAATAGGCCATATAATGTGTCTTTTCGTATTTTTGACGGCCCGGCTCGGCCGAAACTTGCCGCTGACGGGCGAATGGAAGACTGTATTGAAGAAACTAATGATTTCTGTAGTTCAGAAAAGGAGAATATAATTATGGCGTTGAAAATTTATTACGAAAAAGATGCTCCGATAGACGCACTAAAGGGCAAAAAAGTGGCGATTATCGGTTACGGCAGCCAGGGGCACGCCCACAGCCTGAATCTGCGAGACAGCGGCATCGAAGTTGCTGTAGCCGAGTTGGAAGGCACTGATAATTTCAAGCTCGCGACCGAGCACGGATTCAAACCGAGCAATATCAAAACCGCGATGAACGGCGCCGCCCTGATTATCATAACCGTACCCGACGAAGTTCAGGCCAAAATATACGAAGGACAAATTGCTCCCAATCTCGTTGCAGGCCAGACGCTCGGTTTCTGCCACGGTTTCAATATACATTTCGGATACATCGTTCCGCCGGAAGATGTCAATGTAGTAATGATTGCCCCCAAAGGACCGGGACACCTGGTTCGCAGCGAATTCGAGAAAGGTGGCGGCGTCCCGAACCTTATAGCCGTCAAGCAGGACGCTACCGGCGACGCGAAGCAAATCGCCCTCGCCTGGGCCAACGGCATCGGTGGCGCAAGGGCCGGCATTATCGAGACCACTTACGAAGAAGAAACGGAAACAGACCTGTTCGGCGAACAATGTGTTTTGTGCGGCGGACTGACGGCTCTGATTAAAGCCGGTTTCGAGACGCTCGTCGAAGCCGGATACCAGCCGGAAATCGCGTACTTCGAATGTATGCACGAGGTTAAGCTCATCGTTGACCTTATGTACCAGGGCGGCATAAACTACATGAGATACAGCGTCTCGAATACCGCCGAATACGGCGACCTGTCGCGCGGACCGAGAATTGTCACCGAGCAGACGAAAGCGGAGATGAAGAAAATCCTTTCGGAAATTACCTCTGGCGCTTTCGCCAAAGAATGGGTCAACGAATACAATACCGGGCTTAAAAACTTCAACAAGCTGTACGAAAAAGACCACGACAGCCAGCTTGAAACTGTCGGGAAAAAACTGCGCAAGATGATGATGTGGATCGATTCAAAAGAAGTCTGACCACCATCTTAAGAGAAGAATCCTGTTATTTAATGAAATTAAAACGCAAAATGTAAATTGTAAAATTAAGGAAGTCGTTCCGTGAGATTGTGCTCTTTGACCTATCTCACGGAACTCCACAATTTTGATTTTTGATATTTGATTTTTAAGTTTATATACCAGATGCCTCGTTTATCGAACAAACCGCCGTGCTTTTTTTTATTGTTTGTTTTGTTCACAATCCATATCCGCCTCGGTGCTTCTGCCGATACGTTATAAATTGTAGCATGGTGCTTTCGTCCTTCACAGTAGCTTGCTACGGAGAATGAATGCTCCACCATTTCATCGCTCCAAATCTTTCTTTTCTATTGATCTTTTAACCTCTCCGTATTAAAGTATAATTATTCCGCACCTGCAAAAGAAATAACCATTGACTCAGAGATAAAATTGGAAAACCCGTGACCTTTGACTTTTTTCTTGGTAAATAAAATGAGACTTTTTAGAAAATTTACAATCACTGAGATCATATTTGAGCTTATATTTCTGGGAGCATTCATCGTCCTGCTTATAACGGCCCTGCTGTTTTGGGATGAATCGGGCGACATAAAAACATTAGGGATTCTCGCGTTAGCAATTATTTTTGTAACAATACGATTATATTTATCCTTAAATGTTTTAAAAAGTGAAGAATCTTTTTACATAGAGAACACACGAAAAAGACTTTTATTCCAAAGAAAGGCTTCAGAGGAACGTAGAAGAATACAACAGCTACAGGAAGAAGTACCAAAACAAATTCACGCCGGCCTTAATAGGGTACTAACATCCAGCCTGCTCTGGATGCGTATGTTACATTCAAAGAAATTAATAGGTTTGTTTTTTTATATCATTATTCCTTTTGTGTTTTGGTTCATTTTCAATTTTCGATGGCACTTATCGATAGTGATCGGGCTTATAGCTGCATTTTTAATCGAGAGCATTGTACAAATGATTGTCAGATATCGGATAGCCGCATTGTTTGAGAAAGAGTTTCCTGCCGGTTCCCCTGAAAGAGCGGCTGCAATCGAGCATCTCTTTGAAAACAGACACGCTTACTGGTTTGCCTCGGAATTGCTCAAGGTTGTAGGACAATAAAATATTTTGCACGTCTCGGCCTTAGTTCTCGAAATCCAAAAAAGAGTGGGTCTATAAGCCGAGTTCTGTATATGGCGATCATTTATCTTGACCGGCCGTTTCCGACCGGCTCTGACTTTTGGCACGCGACCTACCCGCCGGCCTGAGCAAAGCGCTCAACTCAGGGCTAAGATTAGCCGGCTTACTTGGTCTTGCAGGCGGCGGGGTTTACCCTGCCGGCGCCGTCACCGACGCCGCGGTGCGCTCTTACCGCACCATTTCACCATTGCCTGCCCGCCTTAGCGGACATAGGCTGTGTATTTTCTGTGGCACTTTCCCGCGGGTCGCCCCGGGTGGCCGTTAGCCACCGCCGTTGCCCTGTCCTGCTCGGACTTTCC
>JAFGBG010000179.1 GCA_016933295.1 Sedimentisphaerales bacterium
AAAAGACTGTATGTACGGATGCTTACAGTTCAATTGGCCCCTGCTCCTCACGTTTCCTCTATTACTTGAAGGCAGGGGCTTTTTTTAAGATTCTGCATTATTCGCCCAAAAACAAGGATTTTTTTCTTTAAAAATACGTAGTTCCCACAATAGACAAAGACAGAATTTTTTGGTATTTATATTCAAAATAATATAGTACCAAGAATAGGATGTTTTGTGGTAACATTAGAAATATTTGTTAATGGAGAAAGGATGATGGAACACACACGAAAAAAACATTTCATGTATCGTTGTAATTCTTTGCCCTACCTCACATAAACAGCCGGTTCTTAGGGTGGAATTACAGAGCAAGCTTTTAATTTCCTATAGTCAGAATGTAATAATGCGGCACCCGCTGACGTAGGAAGGCAGTCTCAACAAGCTTAAATACGCTTTGCTCACATATCTCAGTATATTGAGGATCCATGGAGCGGATTGGAGGAGTGATTTGAAAAATAGAAACAACGTCAATGAAACCGAAGTGAAATGGTCTCGCCCAATGGGGCTGAAGGAATTATCGCAAATTTTCGAAGTCCATCGAACTACAATGTCAAAATGGCTCAAGGACCAGGTTGTCTGTAATCGGCAATTGTCACCTCGTAAGTGGGAAGTAGCCGTATTTGAACTGCCGTATAGTTCAAGCACCGATACCGAACCAAACGAACATGTTTTTAACAATTATCCTTTTTGAAATCTGGACGTAATCGACTCAACCGACGATATATTCCTAATCTGATTCTCAACATTTGACCATTATAATAATCAATATTGATGTCTAATCAACATTAGAGCATATCTACATTTTCGGCAAGGTGTAGGTAACACATCAGAAAGTGTAAGCTCTCTATCTTCAATATAGTTTTCTGATGAACAAAAATTGGGGCAATAAAGAAAACTTCCAATGCCATAAGGAAGAGTTTCAGAAAGACCGTATTGTTCTGTGAAAAAAAATAATAAAATAAATTGCACAGAAATTAAATGGTCACGTCCGATGAGTATCGGGGAGTTATCAAAAATATATAATATTCATCGCAGTACAATGTCAAAATGGCTCAATAACCAGGTAATTTGTAATCGGCAATTGTCACCTCGTAAGTGGCAGGTAGCAAACAATGAATTGCCGGATGAAACAGAGTAAAATAAACATTCCCGATATTGTCTAATTCATCACCGCTTAATACAATCCTCATATTTTCAAAGAGCAACTGCCATAAATGTTTTATCTTGTTTGTCATCCATTTAATATGATCGTGTTTTCTGCTTCTCCGTTAAATACCTAAACAGACACTTACAAAATCAGCATTTTAAGAATTGGGAGATATTGGCCTTTCTGATTGTTTCAAAAACCTTCATTTTCTCATTAATATCAGGGGGCGGCAGTATGCCAAAAAACAGGTAAAAGTGACTTTCGACATATTTACGATACTTTGTTGGCGTTTTTTGGCATGAAACCGACTGATTCTGACGGAATTTTGTTGATAATGAGACAACATTGAATTATTATAAGAGCCAAAGCTTGAAGGAGTAATTCAGTGAAGTATATATGACAAATCCCGATTCAAATTTAATTCCGGAGAAAGTCTATGGAACCCTCACCTACGGAAAAAATACATTTCAAATGTTCGGTCTGCGGCAAGTCATTCGGCGTCTCGGCTAAATATGCGGGTAAACGCGGTAAATGTCCCGGCTGCGGTCAAATCATTACAATCCCGGCACTCGAAGAGCCTTCGGATAAAAGTTTACAGCTAAAATCCGCCGAACAACCTCATAGCGAACAAAAAGAAACAGACACACAAACAGAAACAAATCCAAAAACAGACACAAAAGCAGAAATTGAAATCAAAAAGCCACCCCAGGTCAGGATATCGAAAACTGTGGCAAATGTCTATCGAATGGGCAATACTATGGTGATGCAAAGAAATGCTCGCCTGCCTGATAGATGCGTGAAGACAAACAGCACAGAAAATCTTCAGGTAAAAAGAATAACTCTCAGGTGGCACAATCCGCTGCTTTATCTGACTATCTTGGCAGGTCTGCTGGTATATGTGATTGTTGCCTTAGTGTGTACAAAGAAAGCTACAATAGAGGTTCCGATGAGCCGAAAGATTCTTACAAGACGCCTGATATTTGTTTTAGCAACATGGGCGTGTGTTTTTCTGGGCATTTTTGGATTTGGATATGTAATTATCGTATCGGACTCAGCTTCATACTCGAATAATAATGATTTGATAATTTTGTTCTCTATTTTAATGTTTATCGCGGCACCCATAGTGTATTTAATTGGCGGCAGAATTATTACCGCATCTCAAATCGATGATTACTACATCTGGGTCAAAGGTGTTAATTGGGAATATCTCAGCGAATTTCCTCAATGGCAAGGTCATAACGTTTATGTTCCGGCCGGCACTATTCCAACGGGCGTTCCCGTAGCAGGCAAAAAATGCAATCAATGTGGAACCAATGTTTCGGATACAGATAAATTCTGCGGTCGTTGTGGAGCGAACCTTGCATAGCCGGGTTGAAAGAATTTCTTTGTTTTCACTCCATTACCAATGATGACCGACATTTTGCCGCCGCATTAGGTAGGTAAATTACCGGGCTTATTCTGGAGTTTATAGCAGTGCATATCAAAACTGCCGGATTTTTGTTGAAATTGGCATAAAATTCCTGTATTATAGGACTTCAAGATTGAAGGAGCGATTCGGAGAAGAGCATATGGGAAATCCCGGTTTTAGTAGGATTTTGAAGATTTTCTACGAAATTTGAAATCTCTTACGGATAAATAGATAGAAAGCCGGCGAAAAGTGGCTTTTTATAAAATTTTGCCTATAAACGGCAGAAAGGTTGGTGGGTGATGAAGCGGTTAATCACAGTCGCAATCATTGTGTTCATATTTAATCCAGTGTTGTTTAGTCAACCAGTGTATTTCGCGGATAAGGATCTCGAAGATGCTATAATGGAGGAGCTTGGTATGACGGTTGGGCCTGTTACCCAGACCGATATGCTTGGTTTAACACAACTAATTGCGAATATTAGTAATATATCCGACCTCACCGGCCTGGAGTATGCTGCAAATCTGGATGAGCTTTCCCTTCATAATAATTTTCAGATAAGCGACCTTTCGCCGCTTTCCGGACTGACGAACCTGACAACTCTTTATCTTTACGGCAATAATATCAGCGACCTCTCGCCGCTGTCAGGATTGACGAACTTAGTGACTCTTTATCTTTACGGTAATCAGATAAGCGACGTCTCGGCTCTGTCGGAATTAACGAATCTGGTTTACCTTGATCTTTGGGGCAATCAGATAAGCGACGTCTCGGCTCTGTCAGGATTGACGAATCTGGAGTTGCTCAACCTTTGTCACAATAAAATCGGCGATATCTGGGCTTTGTCAGGGATGACGGATCTGATTTGGCTTGATATTCATTCAAATAATATCGACGACCTCTCGCCGCTGTCCGGATTGACGAACCTGGAGTTGCTCGATCTTGATGCCAATCATATCAGCGACCTCTCGGCTTTGGCGGGATTGACGAATCTGGAGTGGCTTGATCTTGATGAAAATCTGATCAGCGACCTCTCGGCTCTGTCGGGATTGACAAATATGGTTGAGATTGATATCCATGCCAATCAGGTCGGTGACATCTCGCCGCTTGCAGGATTGATATATCTGGAGGACCTTGATCTCGATACAAATCAGATAAGCGACATCTCTTATCTGGCGGACATGACGGATCTGGTTTACCTTGATCTTCATTCCAATCAGATAAGCGATATCTCACCGCTGGCAGGATTGATTAATCTGGTGGACCTTGATCTTGATGACAATCATATCAGCGACCTCTCGCCGCTGTCAGGATTGATAAACCTGGAATGGCTTGATCTTGATGACAATCGAATAAGCGACATTTCGCCGCTGGCAGGATTGACAAATCTGGCTTACATTGATATTCACAACAATCAGATAAGCCACCTCCCGGATCTTTCAGGATTAACGAATCTGGAGTTGCTCGATCTCGATGACAATCAGATAAGCGACATCTCTGCTCTGGCAGGATTGATGAATCTGAAGGATCTTGATCTTGATAACAATCAAATCAGCGATGTCTCGGCTCTGGCAGGATTGACGAATTTGGCTTTACTTGATCTTAATTCCAATCAGATAAGTGACATCTCGACTCTGGTAAATTTGACGAATCTGGACTGGGTTGATCTTAGAGGCAATCCCCTTGACTCTGATGCATGTGCGATTTATATACCACAAATGAGGAACAACGGCATAACTGTAGAATATAATGGATGTCAGTCGGCTTTGGTTCCTGATATAGTCGGCCTGCAGGAATCTCAGGCGTTAACCCAACTTACTGAGCTCGGTCTTGATCCCATTGTAGAATATGTTGCCGATAGTAGCCCGGCGGGCCAGGTCATATCCCAAGAGCCTTTGGCGGGAACATGGATTTCGCTCGGGGCGAATGTTTACCTGACCATCTCAGATGGTTCCGGTCTTGAAACGCCCGAGCTTGAGATACCACTGCCTGCGGCACAATGGAAATTAGACGAGACCAGCGGTTACTGGGCCTTTGACAGTTCCGGCAACAACTATCACGGTATGCTATTCGGTAATCCTTCCTGGCAGCCGACCGGTGGAGTGATTGACGGGGCTCTGGAATTCGACGGCACAGACGACTATGTCATTATGCCTGTAGGGCCGCTAATAAGTTCGATGACCGAGTGCACCATTTCCTCGTGGGTGAACTGGTCCGGTACCGGCGGCCAGGGGCAGCGGATTTGGGATTTCGGAAGTGGCGAACAGAGCAATATGTTCCTGACTACCAACAACGAACAAACAAACACACCATCTTTCGCCATAACGACAGCCGGCAGTGTCGAGCAGACCATCTCGCCGGCCCCTTTGCCTGAAGGCTGGCATCATATTGCTATAACGATAGATCCGAATATAACAACTCATACGTTGTATATCGACGGGCAGGTCGTTGCCAAGAATACCAACGCCGTACACACGCCAGGCAGTCTCGGCCCGACCATCCAGAATTATCTCGGCAAGTCACAACGTGTTTCAGATCCTACCTTTGACGGCTTACTGGATGATGTCTGCATCTACGACTGCGTTCTTAACTCTAATGAGATAGCATATATCGCCGGTGCCGGGTATTTACTGTTTAGCGACGATTTCAATACGCCGCATGACTATCTGACAGAAGGTCTTGGCTTCTATGATGGCCTGCTGAACGGAACGATCGGCATGCTCAACGCATCCACTGACCGTACCGGCTCGCTTTATATCGAATCTACCAACAGCTCATGGAACCCGGGACCCGGGCCGCTGCTATACGTGAATGTGACCGGCAATTTTATCGCCACGGTCAAGATTACGGATTTCGCAGGCAAATTGGCTTCGCCTCTGGAACACAATGCCGCAGGTATCATGGCCAGAAATCCGGCAAGTGACGGCGGGCTGGAGAGCTGGGTCTCAGTTGCCTACTACCCCACGTGGACTGCTTTTATCGCATGGGACACGATAAAAGGTGCTCGTACGGAGCTCGGCCAATCCGCCAGCCGTTGGGATGGTGACGATACGTATGCGATTGCCAAACAGTATCCGTATATTCAGCTTGAGCGAAGCGGCGATAACTTTTATCCCAGGATTAGCTCCGATGGTGTGAATTTTATTCCTCTGACCGACCTGCCATACCAGGGTATCTATGACGGCACGCAGGCTCCACTGGTCATCCATCGGCCCGACCTGCCTCAGACGCTTCAGGTCGGATTGAACCATGCGACTTTCTCTGAAAATCTCGGTTATGCCGCATTTGATGATTTCGTTATCCAGTCCGGCTCAGACAATTAGAAAAGACTGCTGTTTGAATAATACGAAATGAAAACAGCCTTTTAGCTACCGAGCCACTATCAAAAAGTGGGTTGAGAGTCGCTATTTTTTCACGCCCAATGATATAAACAACAGTTGCGAATCGCGTCATTCTCTATACGTTCAGTCGTTTCGAAGGACAAATAGAAGCTTTCCGGCAAAAGCTTTGGATAGGGCAGGGTTTTTGTTGACGAGCCTATTCGCAGTGTTTATAAAAGAGTAACATGAGTTCATATGGACGTGAAGTGAACTATAGTTTTGGAGACATAAACGATGGCTTCTATAAAGTGCAGAAATTGTGGACTCGATGTTAACAAAAAGGCAAAGACTTGTCCGAATTGTGGTCATACGATAAAGAAAAACTTCTCACCGATCAATGTTGTGATTCTACTGTGCATTTTTATTGGTATTGCTCCTCTTTTAGGACTTTTTATGGCGTTTGTGGATGAATATAGAAATCCACAATCAATGCCGGATTCGACTTCTGCCTCTCGAACGCAGGCTTTACGTGAAGAACTTTCATATTTGTCTGATATTCCAGAAGTGGCGTGGTTTGAAATAGAATCGAATAATGTCTATGTAGGCTTTTCTTCATTACCCAATGATTGGGAGAAGATTATTAAAAACGCAGCTCAAAAAGGCAAAGCAGCTATAAACTTCGGATGTCATGTTTATGCAATAAGTGCCGACAAAAAGGGCTGGCGTCCCGGTGACAGTCCGTTTTATGGAGAATTTTCATCAGAAATATAAAGACAGGCAATCATATACGGAAATAAATATCAAGGAATTTAAACAGGACATAGAAATTGATGATAAACTTTTCACGCTTGAAGGTATGGGAATAACCGATGCCACTTTGATAAATAACCATTTGCTTACTTCCCAAAACAATACCAAATGAAATGAGAGTATAGTCGTGCCAATCACAGAAAGGAGATAACGACACTATGAAGCAACAATGTTCTACGATAGATACATCCAATGTGCGAGGTGCGAACCTCATTTTCTCATTTCTGTTCGCAGCGGCATATTGCTTAATTAACGTAGGGCCGGTCGTAGCTCAAACGGCCGCGACTAAACTGACAGTCAGCGAGGGCTTTGTCAATCCCATTGGATTTTATGATTCCGTTCCCACTTTCTCCTGGCAGTTGCCGCAGGACGGCGAAATCAAGCAGCAAACTGCCTACCGAATCGTGGCCGCCACGGCAGAAGCACTGCTGCCGGATAACGCGGACCTGTGGGACAGCGGCAAGATCGCCAGCTCGCAATCGGTCTGGATTCCCTATCAGGGCAAAGCATTGCAATCGCGACAACAGGTGTACTGGCAGGTGCGATACTGGGACCAGCAGGGACGAGCCTCAGGCTGGGGCAATCCGGCACAGTTCGAGCTGGGCCTGCTCAACAATGCCGACTTCTCGGGGCAATGGATTTGTTTGAAGCAGGATGTTACCGACAAGCAGGCCGGCTATGTCCCGGAATATTTACGCAAGGAATTCGAGCTGCCGGCGAAGGTAACGAGCGCGAGGCTCTATGTAACCGCCAAGGGATTATACGAGGTGTACCTCAACGGCCAGCGAGTGGGACAAGACTATATGGCCCCCGGATGGACGCCGTATCACAAGCGTATCGAAACCCTGACCTATGATGTCACGCCCTACTTACGCGAAGGAAAAAACACCGTCGGTGCGATCCTTGGCGAGGGCTGGTACGCCGGGAGGCTTATGTCACGCAAACCGACCTACCCTGAAGTATTGCCTCAATTACTGCTCCAGTTGGAAACAAAACAGGCTGACGGCCAAACACAGGTTATCGTGACGGATGAAACCTGGAAAGCGACGAACAAGGGGCCTGTTCGTTTTTCCGGCATCTACGACGGCGAGGTCTATGACGCACGTCTGGAGATGAACGGCTGGACAGAAGCGGGCTACGACGACCAGGCCTGGACGGCCGTCCGGACCGAGGACGTTACGAACGACATCCCGCTGGTTCCCAAACGACATTACCCCGTACGTGTTACCGAATCGCTGCCGACACTCGAAATCACTGAACCGCAGCCGGGCAAATTCGTCTTCGACCTGGGACAGAATATGGTCGGCTGGCCGCAGCTAAACATTCCCGTGCAGGCAGACAAGACAATCACCGTGCGTGTGGCAGAGATGCTCCAAAAGGACGGCACACTCTATACGGCAAATTATCGCAGGGCCAAATCCACCGACTATTATACCGGTGCCGAGAACACGACGGTCACCTGGCACCCGACCTTCACCTTCCACGGATTTCGCTATGTGGAACTCAGCGGTTTTCCGGCGTCAGTCAAGCCTAACAAAAGCTGGGTCACCGGCAAAGTGCTTCATTCCGATTTTTCACAGGCGGGACATTTTACATCCTCGCACGCCAAACTGAACCAACTACAGAAAAACATCACGTGGGGCCAACGCGGCAACTATCTGGAAATCCCCACGGACTGCCCGCAGCGTGACGAGCGACTGGGCTGGACCGGGGACGCACAGGTCTTTTGCCCCACCTCGCTGTTCAACTATGATGTGCACTCGTTCTGGGCCAGTTGGCTGCAGAGCGTGCGCGAAGACCAGAAGGCTGATGGATTGATCCCTCACGTAGTTCCGGATATATCCGTGGGCCAGGGAAGTCCCGGATGGGGAGACGTGGCCGTAGTGTCACCCTGGGACGTGTACGTGCGTACCGGCAATCGGGAGATTCTGGAGGACAACTACGATATGATGCAACGCTGGACCGCAGCCTATGCTCGTGAGGCCAAAGACTATATCGTTAATCGCCGGGGCTACTGCGACTGGCTGCAACCCTATCCCCAGAACCAGGACACGCGCCGGGCTGATACACCTCCGGAAGTAATCGCAACTGCGTACTTCGGACGTTGCACGGCTATTATGGAAAAAACTGCCACAGTACTCGGCAGGCCAAAAGATGCCGAGCAATACAAAAAACAGTTTGCCGACATCCGCCGTGCTTTTTCACGGGCCTTTTTCGATCAATCCGGCAAGCTGACAACCAAAATACCCACCCAAACCGCCTATCTAATGGCCCTGGGATTTGACCTGTTGGAACCACAGTTGCGCGACGGCGCCATACGGAATCTGCTCGAGCTGATTGAGGCGGCAGATGGACACCTGCGTACGGGATTTTTGGGCACACCTTTAATCACCTTTGTACTGGACGACTGCGGACATACGGACATAGCGTACCAGGTGCTGTTTAAAGAGACCTACCCATCATGGTTCTACTCCATCAACCAGGGTGCAACCACCATGTGGGAACGCTGGAACAGTTACAGTCACGAAAATGGTTTCGGTGACGCCGGCATGAACTCCTTCAATCACTACGCTTACGGTGCTATCGATCAATGGATGGTCGAACGCATTGCCGGCCTGGCCCCGGATCCTGAACACCCGGGTTACAAACATTTTTATATTCAGCCCCATCCCGGCGGCCCCCTGACGTCAGCCGAGGCCGAATACCAAACGCCCTACGGCCAGGCTAAAAGCACCTGGCGACAAACCAATGGTCACCTAACTATCGAGGCCACGGTCCCGGCCAATACCACCGCCACACTGGTAGTTCCCAGGCTGTCAGAAGGCCTGCCCAAGCTCACAGAATCGGGCAATCCATGCCAGCTCATCCGGCAAGGGGATCGGTTCCTGTACAAACTCGATCCCGGACGTTACACGTTTAATGTTGAATAACCATCATTGAAGAATTAAAATCTCACAGAGAGGAGATCACAACATGACGAGCAAGCATAGTTCAAACCGACAAAGAATCATTGTGCGAAGAGCAATTCAAATTTTCTCATTCCTGTTTGTAGCAACATTCTGTCTGATAAACGTCGGGACAGCGGTCGCCGACGCACCAATCGGCTGGGCTGCGGTCGGCGGTAATGGTCTGGAAAGCACCACCGGCGGCGGCGACGGAAAGGTGGTCGCGGCGAGAACGTTCGAGGAGCTGGCCGACTACGCGAAAAGCCCAGAGCCGCTGACGATTCTGGTCGAGGGGACATTGACCGGCGAAAGAATCAGCGTGGCATCGAACAAAACAATCATGGGCCGAGGAGCCGATGCAAAGCTGATCGGTATCGAACTCAATATGAACAGGGTCTCCAACATCATCATCCGCAATCTGACAATAAGCGAGGGAACAGACGGCATCGCGACGCGAGGGACGCATCACGTCTGGATCGACCACTGCGACGTATCACATTGCGGCGACGGGGCAATCGACATCACGCATCGTTCGGATTTCCATACTGTATCCTGGACACGGTTATCGAACCATAACAAAACGATGCTGATAAACAGCGGCACAAGCCAGCCGCGGGACGCCGGGACATTGAATACAACGCTTCACCATATCTGGTGGGACGGCTCGGTGCAACGCAATCCCCGGGTCGGCTACGGAAAGGTCCATGTGTTCAACTGCCTCTATAATAATAACAACAGCTACGGGATCGGACTCCACTCGCAATGCCTGGTATTGGCCGAGCGAAACTACTTCCACGATACGAACGACCCGATCCATCAAATGTACCGGCCGGACCCGAACGATATTCACCACGGGTTCTGCGAATCTGTGGATAATATCTTCTCCAACTGTACGGGTGATCAGAACGACGAGGGCAAAAGCTTTCCCGTGACTGACTATTACCTGTATGACTTCGAGATGGATAAAGCAGCGGACGTACCGGCTATCGTGAAGGAAAAGGTCGGACCGGCGGCACAGTTCGGGACATTAGGGCCTCTGCCCGTGCCCGGCAACGGAGCGGTCAATGTCGGCATGGAACCATCGCTGAGATGGACGTCAGGAACCACAAAAGCCAAAGGCTATAAGATCGCCTTCGGCGAAACGAATCCGCCCTCGAAGACAATCGAGACGAGCGAACAGAGATTTTCTCCCGGCAAGCTGAAGACACAGACGGTCTATTACTGGCGTGTGGACCAGATTACTGACAGCGGCGTGGTCGAGGGAGACCTGTGGCGATTCCGAACGCAGACGGCTCAATAAAATTTCCAAACTTAAAACGAAAAGCGTAAAACTTTGGAAGTCATCCAGTTAAATGATGGCCTTTTCTACTCCGGCAGTGGCATAAGCAATGACGAGTGGGCCACCTCAAAGAATTCCGCAGTTTTTAGCTTATATTTTTGACTTTTTCGTTCAATATATCTGCATTACTTCGCTGGCCGTCGGCGGGGCAAAAATTGCCACGATAGTCGGCACAAAAAGTCCGGTATTTCCTTGAAATAACAGCCAAAATCTGGTATATTGCATTATCCCTTCTGCGTATTTCTAAGAAGGATGAAAGGAAAGAAAGGAGCGGCAGAAATGCAAATCATCAGGCAGCTAACAGGTGCAGTTATTCTGATTGTTATTTTGATATGCAATGCAGCGGCGGCGAAAATTATCTATGTCGATGACAACGCTACAGGAAATAACGACGGCACAAGCTGGCAAAATGCCTATATATACATCCGCGATGCCTTAGACGATGCGTATCATTCGTACAAACCAGTAGAAATACGTGTCGCTCAGGGCACTTATACGCCCGACCAGGGAGTGTATAATTATCCAGGCGACCACAGCCAAGAAAGCTTCTGGATCAGAAACAGAGTCACTCTTGCCGGTGGCTATGCAGGTGTTGATGCAAACGATCCCAATACTCGCGACATCGAACTATATGAGACTATTCTAAGCGGTGACCTCTACGGCAACGATGCAGAAATTACCGACCTATCAACTTTGCTCTTAGAC
>JAFGBG010000180.1 GCA_016933295.1 Sedimentisphaerales bacterium
GAATTGCTCGATAAGATTCTGGAAAGTATCGGCCGGACAGCCCGCTCGAACAATGTAAATATCGTCACGGGCGACACCAAAACGGTTGAAGCCGGCGCCGCCGACGGGATTTTTATTAATACCGCCGGCATCGGAATAAGATTGGCCGCGGTGGATTTGGGCGTCGAGAAAATTTCCACCGGGGATAAAATCATCATCAACGGCACAATCGGCGACCACGGCATGACAATCATTTCGCAACGGGAAGGAATAAAATTTCAATCCCGGTTAAAAAGCGACTGCGCCGCCTTATCCGGATTGACCTGTGAGCTGCTGGAGAAAACAAGCGGCATAAAATTCATGCGCGACCCCACCCGGGGCGGACTGGCCGCGACGCTTAATGAAATCGCAAGAGACGGCAAAAAGAGTATCGAAATCAACGAAACCGATATTCCCATCAATAAAACGGTGCAAGCCGCCGCCGATATGCTCGGTTTCGACGTGCTTGCAATCGCGAACGAAGGCAAATTCGTAGCGGTCGTATCGCCGGAATCCGCCGAAGATTGCCTGAAAATCTGTCGGAATCATCCCTTAGGCAAAGATGCGAGTATAATAGGGCAGATTATCCAAACGAAAGATGTTCCCTTAGTGGAACTAATCACCCGCATCGGCGGCAGGCGAATCGTCCAGATGCCGTATGGTCGCGAATTGCCGAGGATATGCTGATGCACGAGACGATGATTGCACAAAACCTGCTGGCGCAAATCACAGAAGCAGCCAAGGCACAAAACGCGAAACCCGTCGCGGCAAAAATAAGTTGCGGAAAGCTCAATGCGATTAACGACGAAGTTCTGCTTTTCGCCTTCGAGGCGATTGCAAAAGATACGTTATGCCGGTATGTAAAACTACAAATTGAACACAAGCCTTTGCGGGCGAAATGCAAAACATGCAGCCATGTTTTTTCAATCGAATTTTCGAAACCGCAATGTGAAAAATGTGACAGCGACCAGTTCGAGCTGCTGCCCGACGCACCGCTGATGCTGGAAGAAATTGAGTTAGAAACGGAAAAAAATCATGAAAAAAATTAATATTGAAAAAAAAATTCTCAGCGAAAATGAAAAATGTGCAATCGAAAATACCTTTTTTTTCACAGAGCAAAAAAAATTATGCCTTAACATGATTTCATCACCCGGCTCCGGTAAAACGACTATTCTCGTAGAGACAATAACCGCCCTTAAAGACAAAATAAAAATCGGAATTATCGAGGGTGATGTCCAGACCGATATCGACGCCGAACGCATTCGCGCAACCGAGGCGCCGGTTGTCCAAATCAATACCGAAGGAGCGTGCCATTTGTCCGCCGTCCAGATAAGCAGGGCACTGAAAGAACTGCCCGTTGACGACCTTGATCTGATAATTATCGAGAACGTCGGCAACCTCGTATGTCCCTCCGCATTCGAGCTTGGCGAGGCCGGCAAAATCGTGGTTCTTTCCGTCGCCGAAGGAGACGACAAGCCTGCAAAATATCCGGCAATTTTTGCAAAATCGAAGGTACTCCTCATCAATAAAATCGACTTGCTCGGCCACGTGGATTTCGATATCGAGCGAGCGAAAGATGACGCCCGAAGGCTCAATAAAAACATCCGTATATTTCCGATATCGGCAAAGACCGGCGAGGGAATGTCACAATGGTACGACTGGCTGGTACAAAATGTCGAGCAGGAAAAAATGCGGCAATAAAACAATTATCAAAAACCGTTTTCCAACGGAGATTACCTGTATAGGTTTTTTTCCTGAATATATCTAAGTACCTGCGGATTAAGTACTTGCGCAACGCCAAGGCCGGCAGCCAGTCTCTGACGCACCTGTGTGCTGCTTATGTCCACAAGCGGCGTTGGGATTATATTTTCCCTGAGTTTTTCGATTCGGCGGCGTCCCCAGAGCGGCAGGAATTTCTCGAAATCGGGCTTCTCAAAACCGGCCCGGTACATGACGGATAAACTGCATTCGTCAATCAATTCTTCGACTTTATACCACCTCGAAAGCTCGCCGATACCGTCGGCGCCGATGAGCCAATATATCGAAACTTCACCGCTAAGCTCGGAGCGAAAATGCCTTATTGTGTCAATCGTATAACTCGGATATTCCCTTTTCAATTCACAGTCGCTGACCTCGAAGTTTTTGTCGTCATCTATCGCAAGAGATATCATATTAAACCGGTCTATGTCACTCGCCCCCGGCAGGCTGTCTTTCAGCGGCGAACGCCTGGCAGGAACGAAAATAACTTTATCCGCACCGATATGTTCCGCCGCGGCAGAGGCAACCATAGTATGACCGATATGAACCGGGTCGAACGTTCCGCCGAACAAAGCTATTCTTTTAGAAGTCACCATCCAAACAAAACTCACAAACAATTAAAAAAGTCTCAGAATGCAACGTTAAAAAGTCCTTCATTTGAAAAATATATCGAGATATTTTTCTTTTTTATAATTTACAATCAGCATATTAAACAATATAACAGGTCCTGTAAAACCTTGACAAAGGAAATTTTTATCAAGTATTATTAAAGTTTTAGACGATAAAGAAATATATAAAAAATTTTATTTTTTTATTGTATTTATTTCATAATTATTTTTATTGTTATAAATGTTGTGATTGTTATAGAAAGAAACGAAAGGATTTTGTGAGCCAAAAGGAGGTGACACAATAATGGCAAAGAAGAAAGCAAAAAAGAAAGCAGCAAAGAAGAAAGTAACCAAGAAGAAAGTCGCTAAGAAGAAAACAGCAAAGAAAAAAGCGGCGAAGAAGAAAAAATAGCGTAGCGGTTTGATCCGAAGCCCGCTACAAAACGAATCTTCGGATTTCAGCGGGCTGCCGGCTAATGCCGGTTGGTGAGTCGAGATTGTTAAATCGAGGCTCATGCGTTTACGCGAAAAATGGAAGGTTCTTACACTGCAGTAGAGCCTTCCATTTTTTTGTGGTTAGGAACCAAGCGGCACACGATAGCAGCCAAACATTAAGTATTTTAGCTTCCGCGCGATACAAATCCCCAAAAAGCACTTTCCGAATAAGATAGAAAATACCCTATCCGATACCCTTTGCGGCCAGAAACTGTTTTCTTGCAATCGATCCTGAATAGCTTATACTACTGCCTTAAATAAGAACAGGTTAATAGAACAAAAGTAAAAGGCGTTTAATAATATGGATTATTTCAACTACAAAAACGGCAAACTCTTTGTCGAAGAGACAAACATCGAGGAAATCGCCGAAGCCGTCGGCACACCGGCTTATATTTACAGCAAAGCCACCTTCGTAGACCATCTGCAAAAAATCCAGAAGGCATATAACGAGCTGGAAACTCTGATCTGCTATTCGGTGAAGGCCTGTGGCAATATCAACATTCTCAAATTCATGGCCGAGATGGGAAGCGGATTCGATGTCGTCAGCGGCGGAGAATTGTTTCGCGCTCTTCAGGCCGGCGGACAGCCGTCGAAGATAGTTTTCGCCGGTGTCGGAAAAACCGACGCCGAAATAACCGAAGCGCTCGATGCCGGGATAGGATATTTCAATATCGAATCACAGGCCGAACTGGAAAACCTCATCCTTCTATCCCAGCATCAGGGCAAAAAAACCAAAGCAGCCCTACGCATAAATCCGGATGTCGATTATAAAACCCATGCCTATATCAGGACCGGTCAAAAGGAAACGAAGTTCGGAGTAGATATCGAACATGCGGTAAACATATTTGAAAAATACAGCGACAACGAAAATGTAAACTTATGCGCGGTTCACGTTCATCTCGGCAGCGGCGGTAAAACCATCGATCCTTACGTCGATGCGGTCAAAAAAATTCTGCCGGTCATCGAGCGTATTCGCGGCAACGGCCACACTGTCGAAACTCTCGATCTGGGCGGCGGCTACGGCGCCGATTACGAGTCCGACAGCGTTCCGTCCGCATCCGAATATGCCGCGGGGATTGTACCGCTGCTTAAAGATAAAAATCTGAAGCTTATCCTGGAACCGGGCAAGAGCATCTGCGCCAACGCAGGCGTACTGCTTGCACGAACAGTTTATACCAAACACGGCGGCAGTAAAAAATTCGTAATAGTCGATGCCGGAATGAATGATTTGATACGTCCATCTCTGTATAAGGCGTTCCATTTTATCTGGCCCGCAAAGGTCGATGAGCAATTTGTGCCGCCGAAACGCGATAAAGACTTACAGATAGACGGCTCCGAAGTAGTCGATGTTGTCGGTCCGATTTGCGAAGGCTCGGATTTCTTCGCCAAGGACAGGGCTTTGCCGCCGGTCAAACGCGGCGATTTAATCTGTGTTTTTACCGCCGGGGCATACGGATTCACGATGAGCAGCAACTACAACGCCCGCGGAAGAGCCGCCGAAGTGCTCGTTGACGGTGATAAATTTTCCGTAATCAGAAAACGAGAAACCTACGAAGACCAGGTCGCGCTGGAAAAGTGAATACTTTTACCTACGTCCGGCAGTTTCTTATAAAAACTGGTGCCACATCTCCACGTAACAGGGAATACGAGTTAGAAGTTTCTTTCGATGAAGCCGGTATCGACTTTATTTTTTACAAAGAGGTTGTGCGAGAGGATATCCAGGCAAGCGGGGATTGTCGTTTTGATCGGTTCGATAACAAATTCCTGCAAGGCTCTTTTCATTGTGTTAATCGCTTCTGCACGTGTTCCCTGATGGACAATAAGCTTGGCAATCATCGAATCGTAGGTCGGTGAAACCATCCAGCCATGGCAAACATGCGTATCGATCCTGATACCGGGTCCTCCCGGCGGGATATACCTGGTAATTGTGCCCGGCGAAGGAGCGAAATTATTCTCGGGGTCTTCGGCGTTAATCCGGCACTCAATCGCCACACCGGTATGCTTGATGCTCCTCTGACTCAATTTGAGCGGCTGGCCGGATGCAATCTTTAACTGCCACTTAATCAGGTCGTGCCCAGTTACCATCTCGGTCACAGGATGCTCGACCTGTATTCTCGCATTCGCCTCGATGAAATAAAACTTTTTATTCTTGTCTAACAGGAACTCTACTGTAGCCGCATTGACATATTTCGCCTCTTTGATAATTTTCAATGCCGCTTCGCAAAGCTCCTCCCTCGTCCGCTTATCCAGGACGGGGCACGGCGATTCCTCGATCATCTTTTGATGCCTTCGCTGAATCGAGCAGTCTCTCTCGTAAAAATGAACTGCGTGGCCTTCGTTGTCGGCCATAACCTGGACCTCCACGTGCCGCGGCTCAACGATATATTTTTCGAGATAAATACTGCCGTTACCGAAGGCGATCTCGGCCTCGGCGCGGGCCGAATTAAACGCCGAACGCAGAGAAATGTCATTATGCACGATTCTCATGCCGCGCCCGCCGCCACCGGCAGCGGCCTTTATTATTACGGGATATCCCATTTTATTCGCTAATTCAAGGGCCTTCAGGTCGTTCTCTACCTCGCCGTCCGAGCCGGGCACTACCGGCACTCGGGCCTGTTGAGCCAGCTCACGGGCCCGGACTTTATCGCCGAGCAAACGCATCGCTTCGACGGGCGGCCCGATGAAAGTTATTCCACATTCGCGGCAAATCTCCGCAAACTCGATGTTCTCGGCTAAAAAGCCGTAACCGGGATGGATTGCTTCGACGTCAGTAATCTCGGCGGCACTCATTATTCTCGCAATATTCAGATAACTTTTCGAACAATCGGCCGGCCCTATACAAACGGCTTCGTCGGCGAACTGCAGGTATGGAGCATTTTTGTCGGCCTCGGAATAGACCACTACCGCCTCAATGCCAAGCTCCCGGCAGGCGCGAATGATACGCAGCGCTATCTCACCACGGTTTGCTATAAGAATTTTCGAAAACATATCTTCGTATATCGCGGCGCGCAATGCGGATTCGGACAGGAATTACCTTACGAAAAAAGTATCAGGCTTTACGCACCACGAGTCACTCCGGTTTGACCTTAAACAATACCTGCCCATATTCAACAGCCTGGCCGTCACTTACAAGCACATCTGCAATCACGCCGCTTGTTTCGGCTTTTATCTCATTCATAACCTTCATTGCTTCGATAATACAAACAACGGTCTGCGGACCGACAGTCGAGCCGATTTCAACATAAGGCTCTGAGTCGGGACTGGGTTTTGCATAAAAAGTCCCGACGATAGGTGATTTTACCTCGACCATTTCCTCTTCGTGAGCCGGAATCTGTGAAATATCTGGATGACCCAAAGCTTCTGTACCTTTGTCGCCGGCGACAAACTGCTGATTCATTATCGGCAAAGTGGTAACCGCCGGAACATGGGTAGGCTGAGGCCGATTGCGCCTAAGATATATCTTGTCGTCGTCCTGACGTATCTCAAGCTCCTCAAGGCCGTTTTGTTTCATCAATTCAATCAGCTCTTTAACTTTTTTCAAATCGATGTCTTTATTCGCCATCGCCATATTCCTTTTCGATAAATCCACACTTCATATTATCGCCCGCTATGCTATTGAGACACGAGGCACCATGAAGCTGAAAAACAAGTATAACCGCAGGGAACGCTTTTGCAAGTAATTTCCCGTTTTCAGGCTGGCTCACAAAACCGACTAAAATACACTCTGAGAGGAGTTTTGGTCCGGAAAAAATCCCCGCCGCTTACATTATTAATGAAAATAATACTCCCGAGATGTATATGAGTACTTCACAAAACCGTCTTTATAAGAACTAAAACCACAGATGAAAACGAAGAAATAATAGTGACAGGGCAAAAATACAATCCTTATTGTCCGCCGCCCATTGTGTTAATTCGTGTGCTTTGTAATTCGGATGCAAGCGGGGAAAAATACCTGATAAATTCTATTGCTTGTCGAGATCATCCTTCATTATGATTTCAGCAGCCAATCTAAGGAGCTTGGATCTGATTGTCATCTTTGCCCTTTTGGCGCCGGAAACGTTGATTTCAAAACGTACTTTATTATTCTCTATAATGAAATTAATGATACCTCCTTTTTTCAGAAAGCCCTTAGTATCGGCAACCGTCAGAATTCTCAGGTTTCTGATCGGATCGAGAATCTCGTTTATGTACTTCTGTTCGGAAACGCATACGAACAACAAGTCGCATTTTTTAATATCCTCAATTTCAGGATGAATGGCAACTTTCTCATCTCCACTATTGAGTTCGGAAAATCCTTTAAAAATCCTTACCTTTATTTTTCTGCCTTTTATTGCCTTTTCAGCCAGCGGCTTGAATGAATCTCCGAACGGATCTTCGCCGACGATGCCAATAAGTATGAATTCGTCAGTTTTTTCATCTTCCGCTTTCTCTTGGTCGGTCTGCTGCTCGAATTTCCATCCATCGACGAAATTAATAAATTGGTAAATGAAAGTAGCTTTAAGCCGATACTCATGCGAAGGCTTCGATTGTGCGGCGGCAATCGAGACGTACGAGAAGACAAATATTGCCGCCAGAGAAGCGGCTGTCGCCATGTGCTCCTTGATTTTCTCGTTTGCTTTACTTTTACAAAACATTTTTTCTCTCTCCAAGGACACTTAGAAACCAATAACACACTGAGCGACAAATTCGTGCTTACGGTCGCCGGTACCGTCGTCATGTATAATACTTTGACTTATCTTAAAATTGAACATCGGGTGAAGTCTCGGATTAGGATAATAAACAATTCCGAAAGTGCTCCTTTCAACATCATGGCCTGAACCGCTGTCCAAATCGGCCTGGTCATAGCGCACTACAGGCTCAAGAAACGAATTTATCCGATATGCCGCTTCGGCATAGAATCCGTTTTTATCGAGATCCGAACCGCTTGTCTGCTGGTCCGCCAAGACATACTCACCCCTTATAGTGAGTTTGTTTTTATTATATTCGGCATGGAAATCCGTTATAGAAAGGTCCTGTTTGCCGTCGGTCGTATATGCCCCCGTATAATATGAAGCACCCACTTCAAGCTCCTCAAAAGGCTTGAATCCTATTCTGCCTCCCCAGGCCTTGTCGCTGTTATTGTTGTCCCTATTGTTCTGACGCATACTCCTTATGCTACCGCCTTCACCGGCGGGTTGTTCCAGGCCGTTGACAACATATAATGCATAATTTACTGATTGCTTCGATGGAAGCTCAAATTCACCTCTGAGTTGTACACCCGTTTCCGCCCATACAATTGGTACGATTTGCCACAGGCAATAAGGCCTGTCGGGAAGTTTATTTGCGTATTCAGGGCTGAGATATTCGTTGAATCTGCCCATCGGAACCAGGAACTTACCCATACGCAAAATAACCGGCTTTGCTATGATATAATCGATGATCCCATATCGTACTCCCATATCATCTCCGCCATGTTCATATTCCAACAGGATTTCGGCACAGAGTTTGTCGCCGATATTCGTTCCTACGATAATGTTAAAATAGTGCATGTCGAAGGTATCGATGGACCTGCCGCGATCAAAATCATGGTCTCTGTAATCAATCGCGGCATAACCATGGATATAGGGCTCGAATCCGAGTTGCTCAAGCTGATTGCCAAACCAGCCGGGTTTGCCGGTTCTGATATCCACTTCCATAAGCTCATCAATATCCATATCAAATATATCATCGACAGACTCGTCAGGAATGTCCGACATCAACTGCTGGGCCCGGATTCCCTGCGGCAGAAAGATAACTACAAGAACACACATAAGAAAAGTATGTCTCATAAATAAACCCCATAAAATTAGGAAACAATTCCCATTTTATTCGCACCACCCTTCTCCATTTATGTAAAATCGGCATAATACTTCTGACTTCTTGAATTAAAACAGTCATATAACTCTAATCCAAACAAGATATTGCGAAGAATATCAAACGCCCTTAGGTATAAGCCCACCCGACTTTTTGCCTCATATTTTATGCGCAGATTTTAATTGCCGTTGCAGAACCAATCGCCGGATTTGTCCGGAAATTAAAAAGCGTATCAACAGTAGAAAAACAGATTACAAATGTGTAAATAATTGAAGAGTCAAATAAAGCGGCAAAAATTTACTTCAGGATTTCAAGGCCGACCATAGTAATATCGTCAACTTCAGCCTGCATAACTTCCTGATTCTGGATATTAAAGTTTAATATATCAAGCATCTCGATAACTGGAAGATGTTTGATTTCGCTAAATTCCTTGGTAAAACAGAAACCGGCCCGGTCGTTAAAACCGCCTATAAGAGAGTCGGCGCCGTCGGAATACAAAAGCAATTTATCGCCGGTTTGCAGTTGAATTGTCTTCTGAGGGAACTCCGCCTGTTCGAAAACTCCCAGCAGCGAGCCTCTTATTTCCAGTTGTTCGGGCTGGCGTCCGGCCCGCATCAGAACAGGATAAGGATGACCGGCACGAGCGTACGTCAGCTCCAAAGTTCTTGTATTCAGCAGACAATAACAACATGTCGCGAACTGATAACCGGACAGTTTCTGGGCCGCCATCCGCACATTCAGATTCGTTATTACCTCACTCGGCGAAAATATCCGATAGTTGTTATCAACGGTCTGACGCATAACCAGGGCCTGTTTCAGGAAAATCGTCAACAACGCCGCCGGCATTCCATGACCGACAACGTCGGCCAAATAGAAACCGATATGTTCCTCATCGAGTCGAACTACATCGTAAATATCACCGGAAACCCACTCCGCCGGCAGAAAAATCGTCCCCCACTTCAGCCTGTCACTATCGGGCAGCCTGGACGGCAGGAAATCCTTCTGAACAAGACCTGCTAAGCGAAGCTGCTCCGCCAGATTATCTACCAACGCCTTAGCCATATTCATTTGCTCCGCCAGTTTGTTTTTATAAACTACTTTAACCTTTTTAGACGGTTTCACCGGTTTGGCCGCCTGGGCAGAATTCTTTTTGCGATATGAAAGGTTGGCACTGATTCTTACCCATAATTCATCAAGAGAAAAAACTGCGGCATCCTCATCCAATGAGAATTGAACGGTCGATGACGACCGGCAGGAATTTTCTTCAGGCAGCTCAAGGCAATCCGTTAAAAGAATCACACTAATATTCTTCGTCTCAAGCAATTCGATTATCTGTACGACCCGTTGTGAACACGTCGCATTTTCCGCATCGATAACAACGGTTCCCACCAGATCAAGATTTTCGCGAACTTCAGCAAAATCTTTCACTCGAACAATACTATAAGAGAGCTTCTTTTCATCCAGAAGCTTTTTTACTCCGAGCGGCATCAGGTTCTTATCAGTCAGGTACAGAACATCCGTAAAGCTTGTCCGAAGTGATATAATACTTTGTGATTCCACTATATTCGTTTCCTGCCAGCTTATCGGACCTTTAACAGGCAAATTCTTTCGGCTCTGCCGCGTTATAGGACCATCGTTATTGAAATATCGCTCACAGACGATAATTTACCGTTTATATGATAAACTTCGGCTTGATAAGGGGGGTACTTTGTATTTTCTGAATATTTTTTTCCGATTTTAACCGGCAAAAATTGCCGAACCGATGCGCAAAATAGTCGCGCCTTCCTCGACGGCAATTTCATAATCGGAGCTCATACCCATACTCAGTTCGGTAAAATGCGGTCCCACAATTTTCTCGCCGCGCATCTCGGCGAATAATTCCGCCGCCCGTACAAAACACGCCCTGATAGCTCCCTTGTCTCGCGTCAAAGGAGCCATTGTCATCAGTCCGACGAGTTTCACATGCGGCAAAGTTTCCATCTGCTCGGCTAAATGCGTGGCCGCACCCACGGGAACGCCGTATTTTTGTGGTTCATTGGAAGTATTGACCTGAAGAAGTATTTTCGGTTCTAAGTGCAATTTCGATGCGGCAGTATTTATTTCTTCGGCCAGCCTGAGTGTATCGACCGAATGTATCAGAGACGCGATGGGAAGAACCTGACGAACCTTGTTACGCTGTAGATGACCGATCATGTGCCATTTGACTTTTTTGAGCAGCGCCGAACCACCGTTCTCGGTCTGAAAAATGCCGGCTATCTGGGTAGATACCTTCTTTAGCTGCTGGACACGGTTCTCACCAAGTTCCGTAAAACCCTGCCGAATAACCTGTTCAACGGCCTCAACAGTGGCGGATTTCGTCACAACCACAAGCTTAACATCACGCGGTTCTCTGCCGGAACGGGCGCAGGCGGAGGCGATGTTATTTTCTACTTTCTTTATTTTTTCTGAAACTTTTACCATCAAAGATATTCAAATAATCCAACTTCGAAGTACATATCTACCATAAAAACAATGATATAATAAAAATATCAAGCGTTAAACATTTTTGCCAGAATAAAAAAGCGATAACGACGGAAAGTTTTATCGGATTTTTTCTGTAAAGCCGATTCACTCGTTATACCGATTTTATTTATGTAACATAATTAATACGTATAAATAATAATTTCCGCCGGTCCCGACATTTCAAAGGCAGGATACGGCGCCTATTACCACGATATAACAGTCAAGTGGCCTCCGGAAACAGCGACCGACCCGTGACGGCAGTTTCCCGGAGAATTAATCGATTATAGGAGTATAGCTCGCACGAGATAATGTTCAGAAAAACACTAAAAAAAGCGATTTTAAACTTGCTTTTCCGGGGTAAAAATTATATACTAACCAGTATAATGTGAGGTGTAGGAATATTATGGAAGAGCGCCGTTAGGGCTCTTTTATTTTTTCCTTGACAAGGCTTCTGTAAAGTATTATCCTTTGGCGTTCTTTGAAAAGGGCTGTCGTAACAACTTTCTAATCGATGAAAAAATGCACCTAAGGTGCTTATAAACCTCGGCGAGGCAGCGTGGTCCACCGGTCTCCCCCCCAGCCGGAGCCACCACCTCGCCTTTTTTCTGCGCATTTTCAGTACTGTTACATGCCGGGAAATACAGTTGCGGCAGGTTGTTATTGTCCGCTGACCTGAACGACGACTTTCCTGTTGCGGGGACCGTCGAATTCGCAGAAGAAAATGCCCTGCCAGGTGCCGAGCTGTAAAGTACCGCCCTTGAGGAGGATTTGCTCGCTGCAGCCGACGAGAGTGCTTTTGCAGTGCGAATCGGAGTTGCCCTCGAAATGCCGGTAGCCCGAGCGGTTGGCCGGCAGTAACTCTTCCAGGGTCAAAAGAATATCATGCGGAACGGATGGATCGGCGTTTTCGTTGATGGTAATCGCCGCCGTTGTGTGAGGGCAATATACGACCACCTGGCCGTCGGAAATGTCGGACTTGCCGACAATCGATTGTACTTCGCCGGTGATATCGACCATTTCGTTGCGTTTTTTCGTGCTGACGTTAAAACCGCCCTGAACAATTTTCATTTTTTAATCCAGAATTTCTTTCAAAACTTCTATCAATGGTGGAATATCTTCTGTTGAGGTGCGCCATACAATATCAAGATTGATTTCAAAATAGGCATGAATTAGCCTGTTTCGCATACCTATTATAACCAACCAGGGAATCTCCGGAATATCTTCACGAAGCTCATCTGAGACCTGGCCGGCGGCTTCACCAATAATTTCAAAAAGCCGAACAAGCGAGTGAACGAGCTTGCGGTCCTTATCCAGGTCTTCGCGCGTTGAAGACCGCACATACTGTTGGATTTCCAAAGCGGCATCCAGCATGTGTCGCAACCTTACCTTGTCTTCATGCCTGATATTGAAGTTCGGCATTTTTCAATACCTCGTCACGAAAATACCGGCTTAAATCCTCGGGTGTACGTAAATCAGCTTTTCTGCCAAGCATTTTCGACAATTCCATTTCCATCCTGACGATAGAGAAAAGACCGGGGGTGAGATCACGCTCGAATTCGACAAGAATATCTATATCGCTATCAGGGCCTAATCGGCCCCTGATAAAGGAGCCGAAAACCGACAGTTTCCGGATATTATTCCTTATGCAAAAATCCGCCAGTTTCTCTTTCGATATTTTCTGTTCGAGCGAATAAGCCATCTACCTTAATCTCCGAAATGCCGGATTATAACACATTTTCCAGGCTTCAACAGAATCTATTGAATAAACGCGGATATTTTTCGCCCTCTTTACTCACATTTGCTCGACAACCTCGATCCCCAGCAGCTCGCTCAGGCCGTGCCTGATGGTTCTGGCCGTCAGATCACACAGCAATAATCTCGTGGGCCTCTGGCCGGGTGCGGCTTTGAGCACGGGACAATTCGTATAAAAGACGCTGAACTTCTGCGCCAGCTCGTAAAGATACGCCGTCAGGTAGTTCGGCCTGTAATCACCCGCCGCAGCCTGTATCGCTTCGCCGTAACGGATCAGGTATTTCGCAAGGTCAAGTTCCGCCGGCTCGGCAAGATTCAGCTCCGTAACGCCGGCAAGCTCCGTCTCGATATCCACGTCTTTGCTCTGTGCCTTACGCTCGATCGATTTTATCCGCGCGTAGGCATATTGCATATAGGGAGCTGTATTGCCGTCCATTGCCAGCATCTTATCGAAGCTGAATACATAATCGCTCGTGCGATTATTGGAAAAATCCGCGTATTTGACTGCCCCGATTCCGACGGCTTTGGCGATTTGCTCTTTCTTGTCAGGCGAAAGCTCCGGATTTTTTTGCTCGACGACCTTCTTGGCCCGCTCGACTGCCTCGTCGAGCAAATCTTTGAGCTTTACATTTTCGCCGGAACGGGTCTTAAGCGGCTGTCCATCATCCCCCAAAACACTGCCGAACATAACATGCACAAATTCTACCTTCTGTGGTTTTTCTCCTGTCTCCTGTATTCTGTATTCTGTATTCTGTCTTTTATCCCATTTCGCCATTCTCGCAACCGCGAACAACATCTCGAAATGCAGTTTCTGCCGCGAGTCGGTGACATAAATAATCGCATCAGCCTTTAATTCGTTGACGCGATAGCGAATCGCCGCTAAATCCGTAGTGGCGTAAAGATACGCACCGTCGGATTTTTGTATAATAAAAGGCAAAGGCTTGCCTTCTTTATTATTAAATCCCTCCGGAAATACACAAACCGCTCCATCAGATTCTATCGCCAAATTCTTCTTCTTAAGTTCCCCAACAACACCGGGTAACTTATCTTGATAAAAACTTTCGCCACGAATGTCATCATCATGCAACGTTACACTCAATTGCGCATAGATAATTTCATAGTGTCTTTTGGAATTTCTAACTATTATTTCCCAGTAAGCTCGCCACATTTCATCTCCCCTATGTAGTCCTACAACTGCTTTACGGGATCTTTCTTTAAATTTTTCATCTTTGTTGGATAGTTCTTGTGCTTCTCTATAAAATTCCTCAAAATCAGCTAAGACCTTATAGTCAACAGCTCCTTTTTCTTTCTTGGTTTCCTCTTCAGTTTTTTTCTCATACAATGCACACAACATACCGAATTGTAATCCCCAATCGCCAATATGGTTCTGGCGGATTACGTTATGACCTAAGAATTCGAGTATGCGGCAGATGCAATCACCGATGATTGTGCTACGCAGATGGCCGACGTGCATCTGCTTGGCGATATTAGGACTGGAAAAATCGACTACGATATTCTTCGGCTTCGAGGTTTTTTCCATACCGAGACCGGCGGAATCTTTGTTCACTTCGAGCAGTCTTTCGGCGAGAAATTCCGGCTTTAGTCGCAGGTTTATAAAGCCCGGCCCGGCGATTTCCGGCGGCTCGCAAATATCACTGATATCGAGCTTCCCGACAACCTGCTCGGCAAGTTTGCGAGGATTGGTTTTAAGCTGCTTGGCCAGAGCCATAACGCCGTTGGCCTGATAATCGCCGAACTTCGCATCCGTCGCCGGCCTGACGATAGCGGCACAATCCTGCCGCCCCGTATCTGCGGCCATTGCCGCACAGATTTTTTCTTCGAGTATGTCAATAACTGGTTTCATTTCTACTTCGCCACAGAAAATATCAAATTTTTAAGCCACAGAGAGCACAGAGTACACAGAGATTTTATCATAAGTACTCTCTCAACAACATTAGGCAATCACAAGACTCGATCATAGTATCGTAGCGTTCTCTGTAACCGTTCGAGTCAGCTTTTCTGCCTGACCGCATTGTATGCAAAACATTTTTTACTTCTTTCTCCACCATACCAAATGCTGTTCCATAGACCTGACAACTTGGAGGTATCAAACTTGGCATGTTCAAAACATCCATATTCTCTTTCGCGTAACCAAAACCAAGAAAGAATATTTGTTCAGCTTGACTAATTAGTGTTTTTGCTTCTGATAGTTCAGGATTGTCCTGTTGCTCGTATATTGTTCTAATATTTGATGATGTACCTTTTAGCAAAGATGATGTAATTTGAGGATGGTAATCAACACCGTTAGCATCGTCCTGCCATCTCAACGGAGCAATCTGGCCATATACATGCAATATCTTAAATCGTTTAAGACATTGGATAATCTGTTCTTCTGTGACTTCTGTGAAAGAGTTTCGAAGACTTTCATATAAGAAATACTCAAGAGACCTGTCATAATTAAACGAAATAAATGATAAATTTCCGTTTGAAAAATCTGGCAGGTTATCTTTAGTAGCTAATCCTGATGTAAGACGGTCGAATAAATATTCATACCAAATACTTCCCTGGAAGTCTTTGCTCATTAAATATGTATCCTGTCCTTGTACATATCCTTGCATTTTACGCCTATATTGTTCCCATTCAGCGCGTTCTCTAAATAGACTTCTTTGCTCAGCTTCGAAGATTTCAAAGGCAATCAATATTTTTCCAATAGGTGCAAGTTTAGGATTTCTTGCCATAAAAAGGTCTATTGATTTAGTACTTGAGTTTTCAAATTTATTTTTAAAAGAATTATAACTCTGTGGTGTTCCGATTGCTGATATTAATTCCTTTTGTTTTTCAACAAGTATGCTCGTTAGCAAACATATACGCCTGCGTAAATGTTCCCCTGAAGGATAACCATAGGGACAGCTTGCACCAGCACCTAAGATGAAAACGGTTCTTTTTTCTAACATTCTCTGTTTTCTCAGTGGCCTCTGTGGCTTCCTTTTTAATTCTCTGTGCCCTCTGTGCTCTCTGTGGCTAAATCTTCAATCTCTCGGCGTCGCCCCAGAGCAATTCCAAATCGTAATAATCACGATACTCGCTATCGAAAATATGGACGACGATATCGACATAATCCAGCAGAATCCATCGCGCCTGCTCGTAGCCGGCCCTGCCGAACCGCTGCAGGCCGTGCTCTTTGGCCGCCTGGTTAATCTCATCGGCGACGGTGCGCATCTGCCGGTTGCTCGTGCCTGTGGCAATGACGAAATAATCGGTCGCCGGCGACATACCGGTCAAATCCAGAACCACAATATCACTGCAATGCCTCTCGGCGGCGATTTTCGCCGCAGCCAGGGCAAATTTCTTTTCGTTTGAGCTTTTCTTTTTCATTCGTTATTCCCGCGAAAGTGATCCCATTGGGGACACCTTACGGCGGAATCCATAAGACCTTTACATTTCTGGTTCCCTGCTTTCGCAGGGATGACAGTACTCATTAAACAATAAAAAAAGGGCGGCCGATTAGGCCACCCCGATAGATTACAAATATTATACATTAACGTCAATAAAATCAATATCGATTGCGTTTATTAGCAAAGATTAACGTATTAATGTCTGGACAGGACGCGGTCGAGAGCCGAGTTGCGAATAAAATCAGAGACGCCCTTGAATCCAAGATTCATCGCAGCGTTTGCAAATAAAAGTTTCTCCTCGGCGGTCAACCTGACATTCACCTGCTCCGTGCGAAGTCCCGCCGACGCCGGCTGTGGTGGTCTCTGGCCACATTCTATCATTGTCGCCACCGCGACCATAAGGGCTTCTTCAGTTTCCTTGTAGCAATTCTCAGGTGTTTTTGCATCTGCAAAGACTGTAGGCAACTCAACAGCACTGCCGATGAAACCTAATTTCTCATTTCGCTCGAGCATAATGCGATAATCAGCCACAATATTCCTGGCTTTGCGCAAAACAGATTCCTTAAATGGCTTTTCAAGCTTTTTAGATTTCGCCGCGTTCTTTGAGGAACTCTTTGAATTTCTTGACATACTCAGCATCCACTTTCTTGTCATGTACCGGTATAAGCCAGGGTAATTCTCCCTTTTTTACAAACACCCGATACGGCTTATAAATCTTTTGCAGTTTCCAGCCATTCGTCTCAAAGAATTCTAATACTTCCTCAAAACTGATTTGCTCTTCCATGTTCGATATTCCTTATTTTTTACATCCTAACAATAACGTTTGTAATACCCTGCAAACTTATTGCCCCTTCGAAGGAGGAGGCTATAATAATTTGCCTTTCCAGCCCGTCCTCCGAAGCTCAGAAGCCGTTTATCAGAACAATAAGGAATATCGTCCGATAGAATTAAGGCTCTGGCTTTAACAATATATAGTATAGCCCATGATATACGTATGTCAAGGGAATTTTTGGGAATTTTTTGAGAATTTTAAAATAAAAAAGGGCGGCCGATTAGGCCACCCCGATAGATTACAAATATTGGTTAGTTATGTCAACTAATGCATCTTTAATAACAAGCATGCGTTCGGCAGAACAAATAGCCGAAGACGACGATAGTCGCAAGAACTATCAGGAGCTTGACCAGTACAAAAAGCCAGTCATCTTCTATATATCGCCTGCCGATCATTTTTCACCTCAATATCTATTTCGGCGAAAACAGGCCGACACATTACGAGTTTTACTGTTCGCCGAGACCGAGCCAGCCGCTGATAACGGCGCCATATTTGACTATGACGCCCGAAAAGACAACGCTGACCATCGTCATCAGCTTTATAAGGATGTTCAGGCTCGGGCCGGAAGTA
>JAFGBG010000181.1 GCA_016933295.1 Sedimentisphaerales bacterium
GCAGGTGATATTTGGAAAGTAGCGGATGAATATATTCAGTGGCTTAGAAGAAATAGTTGAGACCGATTATCCATTAGCCAAACAGACTTGGTACGGCCTTGGCGGACCTGTTGATTATTTTATCAGGCCTAAAACAACAAAACAGCTTAAAGAAGTGGTTCAACGGTGCAACGAAAACAGAATCGGGATTTACGTAATCGGATTCGGCACCAATCTGCTAATAAGCGATGAAGGCCTGCGAGCGGCGGTTATAAAACTCAGTAACGAACAGTTCACGCAGATAGAATTCAACAGCCAGGAAGTGACTGCCTGGGCGGGGGCGGAGCTTAGCAAGCTGGTTCTGGAATGCGTCCAGAAAGGGCTTTCAGGCATAGAAGCGTTGACAGGCATACCCGGCTCGATAGGCGGCGCGGTAAAGATGAACGCCGGCGGCAATTTCGGCGATTTCGGAGCGGCGGTCGAATCAGTTACCCTGATGGACAGCGAAGGCAGCATCTTCGAAAAGAGCAAGCCGGAACTGGCATTTGATTACCGCCGGACCAACATTACCGCAAAGTTCATTCTAAATGCAACGTTGAAACTCAACACCGGTGACCCGGAACAGATTATGCGAACAGTTCAGGAAATCTGGATTTATAAAAAGAATAACCAGCCGCTGAACACCAAAAATTCCGGCTGCATCTTCAAAAATCCGAGGGGTGTTTCCGCCGGAGCGCTGATCGACAGGGCCGGACTAAAGGGCCTTCAAATCGGCGGGGCCGTCGTCAGCGAAAAACACGCGAATTTTATCATCGCTGACAAAGGCTGTAAAAGTCGCGACGTTATGAGATTGATAGATACGGTAAAGCAACGAGTCAAGGAACAATTTGACATCGACCTTGATCTCGAAATCGAAATCTGGAGTTAAACTACCGAAGAATGCCCGAATTGGATACATTAAAAAACAAATTGAAAGTCGCCGTTCTGGCGGGCGGTATCGGAGCCGAACGCCAAATAAGCCTCCAAAGCGGCGGATGCGTAACCGATGCACTAAAACGGGCCGGATTCGACGTAATCACTGCCGATATTCGTCCGGACAAACTTGAAATCCTGGAAGATGGCGATATCGATATTTTTTTCCCCGTCCTGCACGGGCAGTTCGGTGAGGATGGCCGGTTACAGCAAATCCTTGAAGATAAATCTCTCCTGTACGCGGGTAGCGGACCGGCGGCGAGTAAATCCGCATTCGATAAGATGATTAGCAAAAAACTTTTTGCCGAGGCGGATGTGACGGCGCCGGCGGCTATTGAATTCGATAACAGGCTTGAAAAAACCGAGCTTAAAAAACAACTGCTTTATTTAGCCGACAAATACGTGATAAAACCGATAAGACAGGGCAGCAGCGTCGGTATTAATATCGCCTCCAATCCACGTGAGGCGATGAAAATCGCCGAAGAGACTTTTCATGAGTTCGGCGATTGTATGATAGAGGAATTTGTGCCGGGCCGCGAAATAACGGTCGGCATTCTTTGCGGCGAGACTTTACCGATTATCGAGATCCGTACGAAAAGCAGTTTTTATAACTTCCATGCAAAATATATCGACGAGCAAACCGAGTATCTTTTCGATACTATTGCAGAGCCGGCAATATCGGCACGCATCGACCGGGCCGCACTCGATTGTTTCGATGCGCTTGGCTGTCGTCATTTTGCCAGAGCCGATTTTATTCTGAGCGAGGACGGCACCCCTTATATTTTAGAAGTCAACACAATTCCAGGTTTTACAACGCATTCGCTTCTGCCGAAGGCTGCGGCCAGGGCGAAACTTTCAATGAGCGATCTGTGTAAAAAAATCATAGAAACGGCATATTCATCGCTTGTGAAATACCAGGCGTGACATGAAATAACAGTGGCCATAAGAAAAAGCAAAAAAAACAGGAAGAAACGAATATCGTTCAGATCCGGCGTTTTAAGCGCGAAGGCAAAACAAAAATCAGGCCGGCTTGGTCGGGGTCTGTTGAGAATTTTGAAAATAACTTCCATTGCCCTTGCCATGGCAGCATTAGGTATTCTGCTGATTTTCGCAGCAAAATCCGTCAAATCGGGGAAAGGTCCTATCGTTCTGGTTAACACACCTGAATGGGTCGGCTCGCAATTGAAAGAACAAATTCTCGCCAATTCCAGCGGCAGAAATTTTCTCCTCGATGAAAATGCAGCCGCCCAAGTACAGAAAAAACTATCTTCTTCGGCCTGGCTGGACGAAGTCAGTGCGCTGACCACCAAAGATTCCATCGAGGTTCGCGCCAAATTCAGAAAGCCGGTCGCCGTTATTAACTCCGGACTCAGTCCGTTCTATGTAGATGCCGAGCAGGTCGTGATGGATTATGTTCCGATGCCTCATTTGCCGATAGTGGAAATCCGGGGACTTTCTCTCGTCGCACAAACGCCTCGATTCGGGCAGGTCTGGCGCAGGGACGACCTTAATGCTGCAATAATGTTAATCAACAAAATCAACCGGAGAGACCAGCTGGATATACCTGCGAAGCCCCTGCTTCGTGAAATTGCCGTCATTGACGTTAGTAATTACAACGGCAACAAAAACACGAGCCGGCCGCACATTGTCTTTTACACAAAAGACAACACGGAAATTCAATGGGGGGCCGAATTAGGCGCGTGGCAAAAATATCTGGAATCGACGGACGAGCAAAAATTAGCCAAACTTTACAACTATTATAAAGAGAAAGGCACTCTCTCCGGACGAGTTAAATTTATCAATCTTCGTGACCCTCGTGACAACATCCCCCTGCCGATAGATATAAATTAAAAGACAATCGGGCTATTCAAAGCAGAAGCAAGGTCGGTATAGAGATAAGGAATTTCATATTCGGTGCATAATGATTTGAGCTTTTTCAATGCCGCTTCGGTCAAGCGGCTCTGGAAATCAACATCCGCCTTACAAGAAAAAATCCTGCATCCGGCAAAACGATACTGATAAACGCCGCACCTGCCGTCGATATTATAGGGACATTTTCCAGTCGTCATCGGCTTGAGATTTTCCACACCCAGACTCGCAGCCAGATATATTATCTCCGGTGTACTGACATATAAACGATGGTCGTAGGCATCGAAATCACAACACCGTCCGCAGGCATTACATTGACCGACGAGGTTGTTTTTAGCGTAAATCTGCCGTTCTATCCATTCGTAAATTTCCGCTACTTTTTGCAATCCCGCAAGTGGCGTGTTGCGGCGGAAGTCTTTTTTTTTATATCCTGCCACCAATTTTTGTTCCCTTGGATTTTTTTAATCTGCTCGAAACTGTAAAATTTGCCGCGATTTATGCCCGGACATTTCTGTGCCGTTGTGTTCCAGGCGCCGGCACTTGAAAGATTTTCCGACCAGAACGGCCATGTGCGGCACTGGCCCGGCCTGACCGGATAAATTACGCACTTTTTTTGCTCTTCGATTTTCTGCAGGAATATACAGTCTTTCGTCGTGCTGTGCTCGATGATTGACGTGCGCAGGCCGACGCGTTTCAAGTATTGCCGCCTCAACTGTTCGACGGAAATCTCCAGAAAATCGGCGAGCAACTCTATCTCTTCTCTGGTAATCCAGATATAACCTTCTCCCGGCCCGGAGCAGCATCCGCCACACTGCCGGCATTCAAAATGCAAACCGGCAATATACCAAGGTGTTTTTTTTGTCAATGACATCTTACCACTTCAACACTGCCCCTGTGTCGGCGCTTGTTGCCATAGAGGCATATTTCGCCAGACATCCCTTTGTAATTCGCGGTTCGGGAGCCTTCCAGGCTTTTTTGCGTTCGGCCAATTCCGCGTCGGACAATTTGACATTCAGCCGGTTGTTTGGAATATCAATTTCTATAATATCGCCGTCTTTGAGTAATCCGATAGGCCCGCCGACAGCCGCTTCGGGGCTAATGTGGCCGATACAGGCGCCTCTGGTTCCGCCGCTGAATCTGCCGTCGGTAATCAAGGCAACGGATTCGCCCAGGCCTGCGCCCATAATATAGCTGGTCGGGCTGAGCATTTCCTGCATCCCCGGCCCGCCCTTGGGACCCTCGCAGCGGATGATGACAACATCTCCTGCCTTGACCTTGTCGGCGAGAATTCCTTCGCAGGCTTCTTCCTGAGACTCGAAGATAACCGCCGGGCCGGTATGAGTTAGCATCTCCGGCGCAACACCGGCGGTTTTTATCACTCCACCCAAAGGAGCGAGGTTACCCCGTAAAATGGCCAGGCCGCCGGTCTTCGAATATGCCTTGTCAAGCGAATGAATTACCTCGGTATTTTTTATCTCCGCAGCGGCGATATTTTCCCCGAGCGTTCTGCCCGTCACGGTTGGACAATCGCAATTCAGCAGACTCGGAATTTTACTTACCTCTTTGAGTATCGCGCTTATTCCACCGGCGGAGTCGACATCTTCGACGTGATATTTACTCGATGGCGAGACTTTGCATATATTCGGACATTTGGCCGAGATAGCATTTATTCTGTCGAGATCGTACTTAATCCCTGCTTCGTTCGCCACCGCCAGAGAGTGCAGGACGGTATTTGTCGAGCCGCCCATCGCCATATCCAGAACTAGCGCGTTATCCAGCGATTTTTCGCTGATGACATCCAATGGTTTAATGTCCTTTTCGATCAGGGTCATAATTTGTTTACCGGCGGATTTATAAAGCTCCTGCCGCTTAGGATCAACCGCGAGAATTGTGCCGTTGCCGGGCAGCGCCATTCCTATCGCCTCGCAAAGGCAGTTCATCGAATTAGCGGTAAACATACCCGAACAGCTCCCCTGTGTCGGGCAACCGGTGCATTCAAGCTCTGCCAATTTTGTCTCGTCGATTTTACCTGCGTTGAATTCTGCCACACCCTCGAATATGCTGATAAGGTCAACTGTTTTTCCATCTTTCGTTTTTCCCGCCGCCATAGGCCCGCCGGAGACAAAAATAGTCGGTATATTCAGCCTGACAGAGGCCATTAACATACCCGGCACGATTTTATCGCAGTTGGGTATGCAAATAAGGCCGTCAAAACAATGCGCCCGCGCCATTGATTCTACCGAATCGGCGACGATTTCGCGGGAAGCCAGAGAATATTTCATGCCCGTATGGCCCATTGCGATACCATCGCAGATTGCTATGGTATTGAATTCGAACGGTACTCCGCCCGCTTCGCGAACCGCCTGCTTGACTACCTTGGCGACTTTGTCGAGATGAACGTGACCCGGCACAATCTCACAAAAACTGTTGGCTACGCCGATAAACGGCTTTTTCATATCGGTATCACTCAGCCCGCATGCGCGCATCAAAGCCCTGTGAGGGGAACGCTGAAAACCCTTTTTGACCATATCACTTTTCATTATCAGGTTTCTCCAAAAAAATGTATAAAATTCTAAAAAACGTATTGTAGCCGCTGATTGGAGACAATTAAAGAAAAATCGGTTGTTTTCATAAAGATTGAATGTACAATAACGAACGGACCAAAAATTTGTAGAGAGATAAAAACAATGAAAAGAAACAAAATTTGTTGCGTGGCGGCTGTAATAGTTACATTCATTCTATTTATTGTCTCCGGCTGTTCAGAACCGAACGGCAACGCCAAATCCCAACCTAAGCATACCAATAAAACCAAAATCACATCAACCGGCCAAAAAGGCCCCGTCAGGTTAACTCTGAACTTTACTCCGGGCGAATCTGCCAAATACAAGGTAGTCCAGGAAATAGTACGACAGGCAAAATGGGAAGGCCCGGAGGCACGAAAACCACCCGGATTTAAAGGCGGGCAAAGCGGCAATCGAATAGAGATGGTTTTCAATCAGGATATACAAAGTATAAACGATAACGGCAACGCCATAGCTAAAATTACCATAGAAAAGCTAAAATACCAGACAACAGTCACGGACTCAATCGCCATGGACTTCGACAGCTCGAAGAAAACTCCCGAAAATGAGCCTTTATCCCGACTCATCGGCCAAAGTTACACCATTGAGATCACACCAACCGGTCGGGTTGCAAAAGTCGTTGACGTCAACGACATCCTGAAAGCTGTCAGCCCCAACCTGAACCGAACGGCCGCCCAACTACTCTCGGTCGGCGCCATCAAACAACGGCATACTATAACCGCCCTGCCGACCGGCGAAAAACAAGAGTATAATATCGGTGACAACTGGGAAGTAGTAAAAGATATTTCCTTCGACCAGATGGGTACAAAATCATTCGGCAAAACTTATACTTTGGAAGAAATCCAACAAGCCGGCAAAAATAGAACGGCAATTGTCGAAATGAACGCCCTTCCTTCGGTCAAACATATTAAAGAATTGTACAAAGAACAAACGGCACTTCCCTTCCCGTTCGACAGCACCGACACATATACGGGACGGCTTAAACTGAGCCTGACTAAAGGCAGCGTCGAGGAATGCAACGAAAAGCTTACGACAGAATGGATCATTATGGATCCCGCCACGACAAACACTGAAAAGCCGGACGCAATAAGAATTGCCGCAATGCAATTCTACAGTATCGAAAAAATGGATTAAATATCGCCGGCATTCAAAGCCGTGACAATTGATATCATAAAATATAAACTCGATTGAAAGGTGTATGATTGAGAGCATTAACAACTATTCCGATCATTCTTTTTTTAAGTATTTTAACCGGATGCGCGCCCGAAGAGCGAACGATCAAAACGGCAAACTCAAACAAGGATACTGAGCTGCTGACCGTAGATTTCGTCGAAAATCAGACACTGCGGTACAAGTTCGTCTCCGCCAGAGATATAACAATCAACTGGGAACCATTGAAAACATCCACCGGACAGGAGACGCCGGCTTTGGAGAAGCTTTCGGAATCGCTGGAAATAGTCGTTGCATATACGCCGGTCGAAATAAAACCATTCGGCCTTTCGACTATCGAAGCGAGATGCGAATCGGTCCAGGTCCGACGAAGCAAGGGCACAAAGCAGGACGCCGTGGAAAACTTCGCCGGCAAAACATACAGATTCAAAGTCGGCCCCGCCGGTAAAATCGAAGACTGCGCCGAACTGGAACAACTAATCAAACAAACCGGCGAAAAAGCCTTCCGCCCGGACTCCGGCAGGGGCAAAATCAAGGAGCCTGATATGATCGGCGATTTTATCGCTTCCCAGTGGTTTTTGTGGGATTCGATATCCGCCGTGGAAAACGCATCAGCAGGCGTAAGTATCGGGCAAACCTGGCAATCGAAACTGTCCGTCCCGACTCCGATGGTAATGCGCCTCGCAAGAGATGTCACTTACAGGCTCGAAGAGATTCGCGAAAGCGAAAAAGGCCGCCTTGCCGTGATAAGCGGCACATACAGCACCGCCGAGACCGCGCCGCAAAGATGGCCCGTACCTTACACCGGCAGATTTCAAATGAGCGGAACATTCGGCTTTCTCGGAAATTATCAGCTTTTGGACCTTAACGGCGGCGGCGAAGAATTATTCAATATATCTCTCGGCCGAACGGAACACTGCTCCCAAAAATACCAGTTGAAATTACAGGCGTCGATTCCTTTAGGCATCGGCGGGAAACCTGAAATTACTATAACGCAAAAACTGACCACGGATCTTCTCGAAGATTAAAACGCAACGTATGAAGTGACAGACGAAAGATAAAATATGGAACGCGATAATTTATGGGCTCCATGGCGAATCAAATATGTCCAGGGCTTAGACAATAAATCTCAACCCGGCAAAAACAACGACCCGAATTCCGAGCAAGGCAAATGCTTTATCTGCCACAATCTCGACCATCCGGAGCAGGACGGCGAGAATCTCGTGCTCTGGCGAACTGACAAGAGCCTCGTCATACTCAACCGCTTCCCCTATAATAACGGCCATATATTAATCGCGCCGGCCCGGCACATTCCCGACCTCGAACAGGCGGCCGACGACGAACTGCTGGAGATGACCAAGCTCATCAGGGAATCGCAAAAGGCCCTGTCGCTGGCAATCAAACCCCACGGCTTCAACGTCGGGATGAATTTCAGCCGGTGCGCGGGGGCGGGGTTGCCCGGGCATCTGCATATCCATATCGTGCCTCGATGGGACGGTGACACGAATTTTATGAGCGTATGCAGTGACACTAAAGTCATCAGCCAGAGCCTGACCGAATTGCTTGAGATATTGCGGCAGGTGAGCAAAGAACATAACCTGCCCAATTTGTAAAAAGTATTGATAATTTGTCCGAATCCCCGCAAACGCGATGTCAGCGTTTTGCAATTTACGAAATATAAAATATGCCGGAAAAAATCGCCGAATACGCAGTGACACAAAATAACAGCCGGGGCCGTGCCTTTCCGGAAAAGCCGCACCCGTACCGCTCGGACTTCGAGCGCGACCGCGACCGCATCATTCATTGCTCGGCGTTCCGGCGGCTCGAAGGCAAAACCCAGGTTTTCACGCCCGGACTCGACGACTATTATCGCACACGCCTGACACACAGTATCGAGGTCGCCCAGATAGGAAGAACACTCGCCAAAGAACTGAGGCTCAACGAGAGCCTGACCGAGGCGATATGCCTTGCTCACGATCTGGGTCATCCGCCCTTCGGCCACGCCGGCGAAAAAACGCTCAACGATTTGATGAGCGAATTCGGCGGATTCGAGCACAACAGACAAACGCTGCGAATTGTAGATTTGCTCGAGCATCCCTACCCCGATTTCATGGGTCTGAACCTGATGTACGAAACGCGGCTCGGGCTTGCCAGACATACAAGCCCATACGACCGGCCGCAGAACGGAACTTTCGCCGAAGCCAACTGCTCGCTCGAAGGACAGATTGCAAACATCGCCGATCGCGTCGCGTATAACTGTCACGACCTCGAAGACGGCATGCGGGCCGGGCTTATAACCGGCGAGCAGCTAAAGGCCATAGAAATAGTCCGATCGGCCCAAAGCCAGATAAACGCCGAAGCCATCGACGACCGGACAATTCGCCGAACGAGGACGGCAAAAGCAATCATCGACACATTGGTCAGTGACTGCCTCGAAACGAGCCGGACAATTCTCGCCGCGGCAAAAATAAAAACTATCGACGACGTTTACGCCGCGGACGAAAATCTCATCGCAATCTCGGCCGAGAACGAGGCAAAACTCGTCGAGCTGGAAGATTTCCTGATGCAGAACTTTTACCTGCATCCGTACCTGATTCAAACGGCCAAAAAGGTCCAAAACTGGCTCCAGGTGATGTTTGAAAAACTCTGCCGCAAGCCGGAGCTTATGCCGGGCTATTACCGCCGGTTCATACCCGATAACGGCCTCCAGCGAACCGTTTGCGATTACATCGCCGGCATGACCGACAGGTTCTGCCTCAACCTGCTCGAAAAGTAGACAAATCTCACATATTTACTTATCAAAAAAGGATTTATATTATATTGCCCATTTTAACATTGGCTTCGTTTTCGATTTTTTTCTTCTGACTTTCTACTCTGCGAAGTAGGCATTCGCTACGAAGCACGAGTCTGTCTTCCCTCGACTGCGCTCGGTACAGGCCTGCATTCTGTCTTCTGCCTTTAGAATTGGGTTCGTTTTCTTGTCATCAAAATGCCTGAAAACCACTTTTTTTACCATAATCTATTTACTTGAAAGAGCTTATGCAAATTTACCTATTTTAACATTGGGTTCGTTTTGCATTTTTTTGCAGTAGATGAGTTGATGCGTATAAACGTGTATTAGTAAATGTGTGTATGTGTGTATGTATAGACTCATTCTCTAATTAACTGATTAACTCATTTACCGATTTACTTTTTCGCTGACTTACCCCCCCTTTTTTCGATGATTTAGCGTATTAAATTGTAGAGTCTCATTGTATCGCGTTCCGGCAAAAAAGCAAGGAAAATCGGCGGAAATTTTTACTTGTAGCGTGCAGCGTCAAGACCATCCACTTCAAACGCATAGCTTATTCAGTGGCTGCCACCCACCCGTCTCACTGAAATGAACTCGAAACTCCTGCCGGGATAACAATATATTTCACGGTTTTTTTATCCGGCTATTTTTTGAAGAGACTTTCAACATCTCTTAACAGGAAGAAATTCAAAGCCGTACGAATTGCAATTATCGCCGCAAGCTGCCCGATATCATCCCATGATGGTGCAGCGATTGTTTTAAGAATACTGGCGCCGATTAGAAAAGCCAGCCCCAGGGAAAAAGCGTGCCCGATCTCCAGCCTGCTTTCCTTAAGTGCGTTAAACGCTTTTTTGGTAAGCAGGATGTCTTTGAGATAGATGATTAGTGCCTTGAATATCCCTATCATAATTACGACCATCGCCAGGATCTGGCAGATATTGACAATGAAGTTGTTGAGGGCACTTATTACTTTAGCCATATTCTCATATCCTTAACATTCCCAATGCAATCAATTTGTTTGAATATCATACCATATTCAAAAACCCTGTCGAGAGTATCCTAAAATTAGATTCGCCCATTCGAGTTATCATATTCTTTCCTTCAACTTTTATTAATTTTTAGCTCCGGCAGGACTTTCCATTAACCAAACCATCTTTTTTAATCCGGCAGAATTTTTTGATCATATTAATTTGGTGCGATGCAATCTCAAACTGTGCTTATTCTAAAAGACTATCGATGAATTTCTTAGCCTCGGTAGTGTCGTAGTCGTACACTTGTTCTGCAAGACGCATAGCGGCGAAACAATTGCCTCTTTCGGCAAACTCGAGAATCAGATCTTCGGCCTTTGCGCCATCTTCGACGGCCTTTGTAGTAAAGTCACGAACTTTTCGCCGCTGAGCTTTGATGGTAACGTTATTTCGGGCCAATAAATCAACAGCTTTTTTGACGCCGGGAGTAAGAAAGGAACCCGAACCTCTCCAATATATTCTTATAATTTTACCCTCCTGCACAGAAACCGGGTAGTGATGAGTTTTTGTGCCGGATTTATATTTGCCGGAATCCTTATATATTTTAACAGAACGTTCGTATTTGAGTCTTTCCTGTAACAGTTTCAAACTTTCTGTCCTTATAAGTAACTCAAGGTATGTCATGTATTCTGAGGTTTTGGAATTTTCTCGTGAGCCGTAGTATATGATTTTTTCTTTCGTAATTTGTGCCGCCTCGATTTCTGAAAACGA
>JAFGBG010000182.1 GCA_016933295.1 Sedimentisphaerales bacterium
ATGCGAAGGGCCAGCCGGGCCGGCTGGGAGGCGGAGATGCTCTGCAAAAGGCCATCGCGGCAGAACGTCGTCTTCGATGAGTTCGAGCCGGACATACACATCGGCGTGATTGATTACAATCCGAACATGCCGCTGTATCGCTCGCTGGATTTCGGCTTCGTCAATCCGTTCGTTTGTTTGTGGATACAGGTCGATGAGGCGGGAGTTGTTCGCGTGATAGACGAATACGTTCGCAGCCGGGCGACTATTGAGACACACGCCGCGGCAATGAAGAGCCGTATGCCGGTAGCCGAGGAAAAAATCACCGCTACTTTCTGCGATCCTGCGGGAAAAAGCGTTAACGATGTCACCGGCACAAGCTCGATTCGGGAATTGCGCGCCCTCGGCATCGCGGTCAAATACAAACGCAGTGGGATTCTGGAAGGAATTGAGCTTATCAGGCGGGCAATCCGCTCCGGCGACGGCAAAAGCTCGCTGATAATCTCGCCCAACTGCCCCCGCCTGATTGAAGCGATGCAGTGCTATCATTACCCTCAGACAGGCGCCGTCGGAGAACTGCCGCTAAAAGACGGCCTGTACGACCATCCAATCGACGCCCTGCGGTATTTTTTCGTCAACCACACGCAGCCCGGCAAAACCACCGCCCGCCGATACTAAAATAAAGAATTTAAGAAAAAATAAAAGAATTTTCGATTTTTCAGGAAAAATATGCACATATAACCGAAATATATAGTATAATATTCTGGAACATGGAAAATGGAGGTATTTAATATGACTATCGGAGAACGCTTACGAATTGCACGAAATGCAATTGGTTATACATTGGAAAAAGTCGAACAGGAAAGCAATATAGGCTCATCCTCTCTTAGTGATTTTGAAAACGACAAAAGAGAACCAAAATTTTCACAATTGAGCAAATTAGCAGAGATATATAAAAGATCCATAGATTTCTTCCTAACTGATAGAATGCCCTCTGAACCAATAATGCTTTGGCGTGACGGACCAAGCAATGCAGATCAGCTAAAAGAGCCGGAATCAGAATTTCGGCGACTATGTCAACAGTATCATAAATTGGAGTTATGTACGGTAGAAACTCGCAAAGCCACATTTCCACAGCCGGATGTAGTTAATCCTGACCAATTCAGTTGGCGACAAGCAGAATCATTTGCAAGAAAAATCCACAACGATCTATGTCTTGGTGATATACCCAGCGCTTCCCTTAAGAAGATTCTGGAAGAGAGATATTATGTTAAAATATTTCACTTGGAATTCTCAGGCAGTGCAATATCCACAGTATCAGAAGAATTCGGTCCGGCAATCTTACTGAATAACAGGAATACTTCCTGGCGAAGAAACTATGATCTTGCCCATGAACTATTTCATCTTCTCACGTGGAATATATTTAGAACAAAAAGTAAAGAACCTTGTGAAAACGAAGAAAAGCTCGCCGATTCATTCGCAAGTAAATTACTAATGCCCGAGGAATCATTGAAGCAAAGAATTGATGTTATGGCAGATGAGCATGAGGGATTACATCTTGAACAATTAGACGATTTAGCAAGAGAATTTGGTGTTTCTCTGGATGCCATGGTTTACCGCATATCATCATTGTTCCGAATCAAGAAGGAAGACACAGAACAATATCTTATCGCCGCAAAACAACTTGCAAAGCTTCATAAATCCAGAGAATCCGAAGAGCCGGAAACGTTACCAGAAAGGTACTGTGATTTAGCGCAACGTGCGCTTAGAAACGGCAGGTTATCTATTATACAATTTGCCAAATACATGGGGATAAGTTATAAGAAGGCCCAGGAATATCTTGCGGATGACGAGGATTTCACGGATGAAGAAATATCAATTTTTATTGCTTGATGCCGGGCCAATAATCAAACTTTTTGAATTGGGGATATGGGAACAATTTATCAAAGCTTGTGATGTTACAATAACCAGAACCGTGGCTGAAAACGAAGTTGTTTTCGCAAGCAAAGGCGATGATAAAGAGTACATTGATTTAATGCCTTATGAACAAGATGGCAAAATAAAAATTGTCGATATCGAATCTTCCGATGTAACAAGCTTCTATAATAAGTTCGATTTGACATACCAAGCAATTATTGACCCCGGCGAGAACGAAACATTAACTTTTATGCTTTCTTCTGACGAGAAATGGTTAGTTTGTGCCGCAGATCATGTTGTTTTTCGAATATTAGGTTTACTTGGTATGTCTGAACAGGGTGTTTCTTTAGAAGAAGTTCTGAAAAATATAGGCCTTTCATCACACCAACTCGAATGGCAATATACAAAAAAGTTTCGTGAGAAATATACCAATTTAGGCAGGTTAGATTCAATCCAAGACAGAGGCCTGAACTAATCTTTCCACCACTCTAAAAGAACAGATTGAAACTTTATATACATCACTTTTCCTTAAAAAGTAGGATTTTCCTATATAGGAAATGGCCCGGCAATATGCAATAAATTTACTAAGTCATATTCTACTTTATGTGCTCATCCATCCCTGCGGTATTTTTTCGTCAACCACACCCAGCCCGGCAAAACCACCGCCCGCCGCTATTAAATCTGCTTTTTTTCATAAGATACTCTGGATATCTCAAAAAAAGCTTTACTTATTACGCCGACCGGCGACGGCCTGGCATTATTTAAGCTTATATTGACGAATCTATCGATTGTGTGTTTTATAGGCTGTCTGCGTTTTATAACGCGGCACGAAAAAAAAATAAAACAAATAACATCTCTAAGTGTCGCTGTGTTCTGATTTTCAGTTGAGTTGAAATTTGAAAATTGTTACATTGGTAAATGTAGTCCGTTTATCTTAAAAGACAAACGTACATATCTTAAGGAGGAGAATTGTTATCTAATCGGTTTTTTCAGCCGCTTCAATTTAAGATAACAAAAAACTTCTTCTGTGACAACCGGCTATAAGTTTCGTTTTTGCTTTAGAGAGGAGTATTAAAAATGAAAAGAATAGTCACTTCATCTATTATCGTGGTCTTGCTGTTTGTCGTGACATGCCAAACCAGAGCAGACATGTATGACCAACTTTTAGGCACAGGTTCCGGTGAAATCGAAATTAATGGAGCGTGGTTCTACAATAGTGATCCCGGTTCTACCGGCACCGGTAATATACAGCCGTTTCTTCGGATTCAGAAAAATGGAATCGAGCAAGGTTACAACACCGATTACAGAGCAGCTAAGAAAGACGACAATGAATATCCTGAAATGATTGATCCGTGGACACAATCGCTGCTGCTCAGCAACGTTCCGACTGTTGATATAGAAGGAACACTTTACAGAGAATTCCTGCTGGACCTCAATCAGAACAATTCAGCCGAAGGCCGTTATATTTCTTTAGATGCGCTTGAGATTTACCAGGCCGATGCGGGCAATCTTACCGGTCATTCAACTAGTGGACTGGGAACGCTTGTTTATGAATTGGGCCTTGATGATGACGAAGAGGCAAACTGGATTATCCTGGATGCAACCTTGAACTCCGGAAGCGGCGGCGGCGATATGTTCGCTTATATCCCTGACTCGCTGTTCGGCGTGCATGATTATGTGTACCTGTACTCGATGTTCGGTGTTCACAATGCGGCTAATGCCACCTTCGAAGAATGGGCCGTGAGAATAACCGAAACACCGTCGGAAATCGTTCCGACGCCTGCACCGGGAGCGATTTTACTTGGTATGCTCGGATTTGCCATAGCAGGTGTAAAATTGCGAAAATACGCGTAATAAAAACTCGTAGTAATTCGGGCCAAAAAACTAAAAGCCTCTGTAGAGATATCTCCTCAGAGGCTTTCTTTTTTCAGGTTGATTTTGCGTGCCGCTTTAAATAATCTCAATTCCACCAGTTGAGATTTTTTTTCCATAACTACCCTCAAGTTAACGAAATTTGTTTATGAAAAACGAAAGGGAGGTCTAAAAAACCTCCCTTTAATCACAGAATTAAAAAACTATTCAATTCTTCAAAAACAAATCTTTAATAAATCATGGTTAGGTCTTCGACCTGGAGATTGCCTCGGTCTAAGTATGTCCGTGCTGTACCCGTAGCATTACTTTGACCTGGGAAGTCTCCAGAACTGTATGAATCGTACACCTTGCTGCCTTGGTACAGCTCAAACCGAATATTATCCAAGAAACCAGGCTCATCAGAATCCTGAAGTCGAATTATCATCGAAGCGTCGCCTTGAGATTCTCCATCCTCATCTTCGAGATACCCCAAAACAGTAAAATTAGCCACGCTTCCAGGTGTGTATTTAACACCATCTTCAAAGAAATTCATTTCAGTAAGTTCTGTTGCGACGAACTTCCACTTATCAATGCCATCGTTGCTAACGTTATGGAAGGTAACATCGCAACATTCCAGAAAGCATTGACCATCAATCCGATAAGCACCAACTCCGAAGGAAATCTTATACCAATCTTTTTTCTTTGCACCTGTTTCAGTAATTATCTGGCCACCACCTGTTATACGGGCTTCATATTCAGAAACCGCGTATCCAATTGCCGCGATTGAATATGTCCTATCATCAGAATAGAGGAAGTCAACTTCTTCACCTCCCTGGGCGGTGAAGAGAGTAACCAGGCTAAGACCGCTACTGAAAACCAATGGACCGTTAGTGTATGGAACAGCTCCCTGCTCCGGGTAGTATAAACCAACATAGCTGCCGGCAGGTATATACACAGGATCTATAGTTTCGTTATATACGCCCGTTGACACTGGTGTTATTACACCGCTTCGATAAACAACCTCCCACCCCCCAATAGTCTCCGCATAGACCAAGAACTCAAAGGGATTAATTTCGGAATTCTTTTCTTTGATATAGACGCTGAATCCGGTCATGAAGGAATCTTCACTGAAACCGTTGTTCCTATCCATCAGGTAGAAGTTCGCCCATGAATCCGGACCAGAAGTCCTATCAATAACATCATTGCCTGCAATTACACCTGGAGCTGCAATCGCCACAGAACATATTGACAATGAGAAAGTGGCAACAATCATCATAAAAAGTAACTTTTTCATTTTTGTTCTCCTAAATTTATTCATGTTTCAAGATTCCTGAAAATAAAAAACAATTAAAACCTTCGCATTTTATCCCGCAATAATCATCTCCTTTCTAACCGCATGAACACTGCTCTTACGGTTTTCGAAATCTAATCCTTTTACGCTCATCTTCGCCACCTCCGGGGTGATTGCCACTAATCAATCTCAGCGGCAATATCAATTTCTCTCTCTTCGTGGTAAATAAGGGTAATTAGAAGAGAAGGAAATGGAGAAATTCTACCTCTTTAGACTATACTGTCAAGAGGGAAAATTAGGTTGTAAAAAAATATATTGTGCATTTTTACAATCGAACCTTTTTCCGTAAAATTTGGCCCCTTCATCTTTCTTCATAAACCAGAGCTGGCTCGGCAAAAAAACCGCCTGCAAATACTAAACAATCTCACCGAAAAACAGCAAAATTCACGGTTTGCCTGTTAATTCTATATTTTTGAACAAAAACAGGTTAAGAAACGGCAGTTTTTCATCGATAAAGATAAACAGCGGTAGGAAAGGAAATGAAAGACCTCGACCCATAGGAGCCGGAAAAGAGGAAACAGGGCTGAGGTGCGGAGGGAGAGGAAAAAGCGAGATATCCTCAGCCCTGTGAATGTGCTTATTTAATTATACCAAAAACTCCCAAGTGCTTCAAATCTTTTTGAAAAAATAACACTCAAAAACAAATCTTACTCGCCCAAGATCCGTACCTATAAAACCCACCAGTCAAGCACTTGGAATAATAGTAAATTTATCACTCAATTCTGTCAAGTATAAAAATATAAAAAAAAGGTGATATTTTTTCTATTCCTTCATTAATCCTTTAAAAACAAAGGAAATTTAATTATTAAATTAAAAAAAAACGGGCTGAGGCAAGGAGGAAAGGAGAGTTGAAAAACCCCAGCCCGAAATCCATCATTAAATAATACGTCCGTCTTATATTAAAAGTTCATTCGGTTCGTTATTAAGATTTTTTTACGCTATAAAATTATTCGATTTTTGCCGCCTGCCTCCATAAAAAGGCTTTACCGTTTTTGTGATAAACCTCAAATCTATACCGAAAGGATTAAATGCGGCCTTTTTAAAAAAAATGAAGGGCTGAGGCAAGGAGGAGGGTAGTGAAGTATAAGAACCTCAGCCCGTGGCTATAATTAATACGATACCAGCCCGGCCAAAGTTCAATCAAATGGCTGCGGAATATTTTTATCATAATCACTGTCTTTTTGAGGAGTTTTAATGAAATGGGCTATTTTATGAGAAAATCCGCATTTTACATAGAATTCCGCACTAATCCACCAATTCTTCGCTTTAGTGAATTGATTATCCAAAGCAATCCTGAATAAGATTTCAGGAAGAATTAAAAATGTATTGTCATACCCGCATAAAACGTTGTTCCAGGCCCATATGGGAAGGAATTCGGCGATCCGGTATAGGCAAAGGTCGGAACATTCTCCTTTTCATTCAAGATATTCTCAGCCCGCAAGGTCAGGATTGAGCGTTTCTTCTTAAAGCCCATCCATTTTGAAACGTCCATCTGAACGTTCATATTAAGCAGGTTCATCGCCCTGGGTTTATCATTCACTACAAGAGTAGTTCCTGGGATATTAATTTGCGGCGGAGTTCCGAAATAGCTATAGAAAATCGACGCACTGCCGTCCCGCCAGGTATAGGCGGCACCTAACTTGCCCATTTTCTCCGGCACTACGCTGGGATTTATTCCTGCGTCGGCTTTATTGTTCTGATACATAAAAGAGCCAAGTAAATGCCAGTGCGAAGTCAGAAAATGCTTGGTTTCAAACTCCACCCCGTCGAACTTCTGCTCGCCGCCGTTCATATACGACATAGGGCTGATGCTCGTATTATAAATAATGAGATCTTCAATCGTACTGTTGAAATATGTAACTGCGGCATAAGTTTTTTTGCCCTGATAAAACAACTGTGCGTCATACGTTGTTATCATCTCGGGTTTGAGATCGTCATTACCGACCAGAATCGGCGGATCATACAGGTCCGATTCGAGGGTGACAGGCGCCCGGAATGCCTCGCCCCGTAAAAGTTTAAGACCCCATCGTTCAAAAGGCGTAAAGATAACTCCGCATCTTGAGACAAAATCCGAGTGGCCTTCGGAGGATTCGTTCCATTGTGTTCCGGCGATAAGCTTGACGGATTCATCGATTTTGTAATCGCCCTGAACATAAGCACTCTGAGGCCTATGATCATATTCCGGGATGGATTGATAGTAATTATCTTCAGGTTTGTAGTTCGAACGATACTCACGAAGGTATCCAAGGATAAGGTTCATATTATCTTTCGGATTCATAAATAAAGTAGCTTCACCGATAATATCCGAAGTGTTGGTTCCGACCCTCTGAGGCTGCGGCCTTGTCAGGCTGTTTTCCTGGAGATTATAGGTGGCATTCAACTCGACGTAAGCTCTTTCCTGAAGATCAATTCGATACCCCGTGTTGACAAACAGCTTTTTATTTCGAAAATCATGATGTGGATTCGACCAGAATGGCGCCACACCCATGGCAAACGCTTCCAAATCCGAACCGAATATATCCAATGTGAAGTCTCGATATTCCATGTGTGTCGTTGCCGAGAAGCTCCTGTTAAAACTGTTCTCATCGCCGTAAACACCGGCCTGATCAACCAAACGGTAATCATATCCGTGCTGACCTATGGCACGAACGTCGGCGACCATCCCAAGTTCTCCATATTGCCCTCCGCCGGAGACAATCGTATCAAAGTACCCGTGGCTGCCCGCCATGGAATGTATTGAAAATTCCTGGTGCTCCGGAACAGCGCGTGACGTCAGGTTAATCACACCTGTAAATGCATTCGAACCATAAAGTACCGAGCCGGGTCCTCGAATCAATTCCACACTGTCCAGTGCTGTAAGTGGAAATGTCGTGTACATATTCACATTGTGCCCCTGGGCGCTTTCGCGGATAGGCCGGCCATTAAAAAGTACCAACGTATGCATCTCGGCAACAGTTGACATATCGCCCCTAAAAGCGGCGTTATTATCCCAATAGACAAAATTATTACGTGTGTACACACTCGGCTGACGCTGTAACAATTGATGGAGATTTCTGTCTCCGAAGAGCGTAAATTCCTCTTTGGGAACAGTTACAACAACAGCAGGTGCTTCCAGATGCGATTCGGTCTTTTTCGAGGCTACCGAGACTTCGACTTCGAGCAGCTCCTCGATATCCATTTCATACAAATCTTCTGCCGGAACAGGCTCCTGAGCATTCACTGATAAATTCATCAATAGAATCAAAATAATAGAAATAGTTTTAATTGAGATACCGCCAGAGGATGTTTTCATATTCGGAATCTCCTAAAATATTGATTCGCAATTAATTACAATAGAAATAATGTTATAATTTCCTTATATCATCGGTATTAATTTGAAGAAGACTTTAAGCTATGGCATCTTTTTTATTGGTTCCATACAGCGGATTTACCGGGTATTTCCGCATAATACAACCGCGAAAAACAGACTTTAAATAACTTTAAGAACGATACTTAAGAACAAAACAATTAACGAATTAAGAAGGCAAGAAGTGGGATCCCAATGTAATACTATTGATATTTAATCTATTATCGGTCCGCAAAATTATCCCGGCAAATCCTTTCTAATAAAACGTCATAAATCAAGTACTTAGGATTAGAGAGTTTTTTATGATATTTGCAATATTTCAAATTACAGCCAACAATCGGGGCATACCCTGCTTTATTAAATATTAAAAGCCGTTATTGACGAAATGCCGCATTTTGATTATCCTGTGTTGCTGTCGTTTACGTAAATCCATAAACATAAATCAGTAATTTTTAGGATAAAAAGAGATTATATAATGCTCAAAAGAACTCATAATTGCGGCAGCCTCCGGCTCGAAGATGCCGGGCAAAAAGTCGTCTTATCCGGCTGGGTACAGTCGTATCGCGACCACGGCAATCTTGTTTTTATAGACGTTAGAGACCGGGAAGGTCTGACTCAGATTGTTTTCGATCCTGAAACTCAGCCCGATGCTCACAAAACAGCCAGAACGCTTCGCTGCGAATGGGTAATTGCCGCAGAAGGCGTTGTTCAGCCGAGAAGCGAAGGCATGGAAAATCCGAAGCTGGCGACCGGCCAAATCGAGGTCGCCGTGCAGAAACTCGATATATTAAATACCTCGAAAACGCCGCCCTTCGAGATAGAAAACGCCGATAAAACCGGCGAAGAGCTGCGTCTGACAAACCGCTACATCGACCTTCGCAGACCGGCCATGCAGAACAAACTCCGCACGCGGCACAAAGTCACGATGATTACCCGCGAATATTTCGACAAGCTCGGCTTCTGGGAGATTGAAACTCCGATGCTGGCCAAGAGTACGCCGGAAGGAGCGAGAGATTTCCTCGTGCCCAGCAGATTAGTTCCGAACAGCTTTTACGCCCTGCCGCAATCGCCCCAGCTTTTCAAACAGATACTGATGGTAAGCGGCGTGGATAAATATTTCCAGATTGTTCGATGTTTCCGCGATGAGGACCCTCGGGCCGACAGGCAGGCGGAATTTACTCAAATCGACGTCGAGATGAGCTTCGTCGATACGGACGATGTTATCAACGTTCACCAGGGACTTGTGGCGAAAATCTGGAAGGAAATACTCGATATCGACGTCACCCTGCCGATGCGTCGAATGTCCTACCCAGAAGCAATGGCAGATTACGGAACCGACAGGCCCGACCTGCGTTTCGGCATGAAGCTGAAAGATATTTCGGATATTGCAAAACAAACAACGTTCAAGGTCTTCACTTCGACCATCGAAAAAGGTGGAGTCGTCAAAGGGCTTTGCGCTCCGGCGGCAGAAAAATATTCCCGAAGCGATATCGAAAAAACTCTCACCAATTTCGTGGGTGATTACGGCGCCAAAGGTCTGGCCTGGTGCAGAGTAAAACCTGAAAACGATAATCTTACTTTATTCGGCGGTTCGGCAAAATTTTTCGATCCGCAATTACAGCAGCAGGTTATCGAGCGTTTCGAGGCCAAAGCCGATGATTTGCTTCTTTTTGTTGCCGATACGCAGGATGCGGCAAACAAGGCTCTGGCCCCGCTTCGATGCAAATTAGGCCGCGAATTGAAACTTTACGAACCGGGACGATTCGAGTTTATCTGGGTGGTGGATTTTCCACTGTTCGAGTGGAACGATGATGAAAATCGCTACGATTCGCTGCATCATCCTTTTACCTGCCCGGTCGAAGAAGATTTGGGCAAGCTCGAAACCGATCCGGCAAATATTCGCTCTCAGGCGTACGATATCGTCGTCAACGGCTCCGAAATAGGCGGCGGAAGTATTCGTATCCATAATATGAAAACCCAGCAAAAAGTGTTCGATTTGCTGAATATTTCGAGAAAGCAGGCTCAGCAGCGGTTCGGCTTTTTCCTCAAGGCTCTGGAATACGGCGCGCCGCCTCAC
>JAFGBG010000183.1 GCA_016933295.1 Sedimentisphaerales bacterium
CCACTATCCGTTCTCTTAAATCTATTGATGTTGGTTTCATAGATTATATATCGGACTGGGCTATATATTTTCTTTAATTGCTCTAAAGGCGGACTGCCGTTCTGCGCATCGTAACAGAAACACAGAGGACTACCATAAATCCTTCATAGGTTTTCGCGTTGTCTTGGACTTAAATTAACACTTTATTTTTTAGGTGCTTTTTCAAGTTTAAGTTAAGGGGAAATTTGTCGGAACGTTTTTTTTCTGCTTAAACTTTTCATGATTTTCTCTAATCGCTCAGTTAAGAAGTCATAGCTCCAAACATGGTTGTAATATTCTGGTCAAAATATAACTTTACTGTCGGTTATCATCCGAAAATTACAAGGAAGATCGAGAGGAATCATCGTTCGATTAAAGAGCACGCGCTACAGTATATCTGGCAGTTGCCGGAAGAATTTGAAAAGGAGATTGCCAGTTTTATTTGTTGGTATAAAAGCCAGCGATATCATGAAGCCATTTGAAACGTGATCCCAGATAATGTATATTAAGGCCAGTATGAGAAAATATTGAGAAAGTGTAAAGATTTTAAATAAAAAAACAGTTCTTGAAAGAAAACAGCATAATAATAAAATGTCAATCGGAGTTGAAATTGCTCTCTTATAAAAGCTAAATATGTTTTAATTCTGCTGACGACCTGCACTATAAACTGATATTTAAATAAGGAGTAACTCATGAAAATATTTGATTTTACAAACATCATTATAAAGTTCGTGAAGGAGAAAATTACCATTCCTTTTGCTAGAAGTATTTTCGCATTACTGGTGCTCCTACCCCTGCTGACCGTCGCGAGTCAGTTGTTCTCGGGTTCAGTTGCCTTTGCGGCCGAGGAGATCTGCGATTCTTGTAGTCACCAAGTGAACCTCAGCGGTGATTTTAAGCATCGCAAGGACAACGCGTCAGTCATAATCGAGGGTGCTACGGACAATGCGGCGGCGTTTCTTGAAGAAATCACCGGAATGAATTTCACCATCAGCATCTCGCATTTGCCTGCAGATAGATACACCATTGTTATTGGTGAAGTGGAAACACTGCTGAGCGAGCCGGGCGAGAGGTTGTTTGACGTGATTTCCGGTGATGTCATGCTGGCAACTGATTTTGACATTGTTGCTACCGCTGGCGGAATGAGAAAAGTTTGTTATATCACCGGCGCGGTCGATCATGATGATGACTCGCTCCGAGGGCCGCTCAAGGTTTCTTTTATGGCAGTCAAGAACACCGCCAAATTTAATACATTTGAGGTGAAAACCCTCTCAGGCGCATCGGTGTTAGCTTTCAATGCTTCAGAGTTGGCGGAACCTTTTTCAGCCGCGGCGGTTCGCATACCTGAAATCAATGAGCCGCCGATCTGGCGCGACCCGGAGCAGCAGTTACGGAAGCGTGCCGACGACTTGATACGTCGGATGTCGCTGGAGGAGAAAGTTGCGCAGTTACAGAACGAAGCGCCCGCAATTTCAAGGCTCGATTTTCCGGCGTACAACTACTGGAATGAGGCATTGCATGGCGTTGCCAATAACGGTATCGCCACTGTGTTCCCCGAGCCGGTTGGCATGGCATCGACGTGGAATCCTACATTAATGCGTCAGGAAGGAACCGTCGTTGGTATCGAAGGGCGTGCCAAGCATAACGACTACGCTAACAAGCATAATGGCGACTCCAAATGGTGGACCGGCTTGACCTTCTGGACACCGAACGTCAATATTTTCCGCGATCCTCGCTGGGGCCGCGGTCAGGAAACCTACGGTGAAGATCCTTATCTCACCGGCGTGATGAGCGTCGAATTCGTCAAGGGCATGCAGGGGGATGATCCCACCTATATTCTGTCAATGGCGTGTGCAAAACACTACGCGGTCCACAGCGGCCCGGAACAAGACCGGCATCGGTTCAATGCAGAGCCGTCCGAACGCGACCTGTATGAGATGTATCTGCCGCAATTCGAGGCCGTGGTGCGAGAGGGCAAGGTGGCCGGCGTAATGGGAGCTTACAACTCCCTCAATGGCGTTCCCTGTTGTGCTGACTCGTTTCTGCTCGACGATCTGTTGCGCAAGCAGTGGGGATTTGAAGGTTATGTGGTGTCGGATTGCGACGCGATCCGCGATATTTGGGGTGAGCGTCGGCATCATTACGTAAAAACGCCGGAAGAGGCGGCGGCTGTCGCAGTCAAGGCCGGATGCAATCTCTGTTGTGGCGGAGATTACAACGCCCTGGTGCGATCGGTCCAACAGGGACTGGTCTCCGAAAAGGAAATCGACCAGGCATTGTATTACACTCTGTGGACCCGTTTCAAACTCGGTATGTTCGACCCGGCCGAGAAAGTGCCTTATTCGAAATACACCATCAAGGACAACGATACACCCGAGCACGGACGCGTGGCCCTGGAAGTAGCGCGGCAATCCCTCGTGCTGCTCAAGAACGACGGCATCCTCCCACTGGACCGTTCCAAGTATCAACGGATCGCAGTCATCGGCCCCAACGGTGATTGCAGGTCCATGCTTGAAGGCAATTACCATGGGTCCGCATCACACCCGGTCTCTATCTTGGACGGTATCAAGAAGGCAGCCGGACCGAACATTGATGTGACGTTCGCGCTGGGCAGCCCAAATACTACCAATCGAAGAACGGCGGCGTGGAGTCAACAGGACAACACAACGGACCGTCCATTGGATGAACTCAAGGCCGAAGCCCTCGAACATGCAGAAAAAGCCGACTTGATCATCTATGCCGGCGGCATTACGCCCGCTCAGGAAGGCGAAGGATTCGATCGTAGCTCAATCGAACTGCCAGAGTGCCAGCAGACACTCATCAAGGTGCTCCATGAAACGGGCAAGCCCATGATCATGGTCAATTGCAGCGGCTCTGCGATGGCACTGCTCTGGGAGTCTGAGAACTTGCCCGCAGTCCTGCAGGCATGGTATCCCGGCCAGTCAGGCGGACAAGCCGTGGCCGAGGTTTTGTTTGGCGAGGTTAATCCGTCCGGCCATTTACCGCTGACTTTCTACCGGGCTACGGCAGACCTGCCGGAATTCACGGATTATTCGTTCAGCAACCGTACCTATCGGTATTTCAAGGGCAAGCCCCTTTACGCGTTCGGTCACGGCCTGAGCTATACCCAGTTCGATTACGAGAGCGGCAAGCTGGAGTTGAAAAGTGTCCCCGCCGACGGCACGGCGAAAGTATCATTCACGGTGAAAAACTCCGGTAAATACGACGGAGACGATGTCGCGCAGGTCTATTACCGACACATCAATTCTGCTGTTGAGCAACCGAAACTCGTGCTTTGCGGTTTCAGACGCGTTCATCTGAAGAGCGGCGAATCAACCGAAGTCACAATTGAAGTACCCACCAAACGCCTGCGTTACTGGGACACGGAGAAAAAGCAATATGTAGTTGAACCTGGGAAATATGAAATCCTCGTAGGCGCGGCTTCGGACGACGTCCGATTGAAGTTGCCTATGACAATAACTGCTAAGTGATACAAGGAGGTTTTATACTATGACTGAATCAGAAAATACTTTGGCTCTTCAGATCATTGTCAATATCTATAAATTACCGGTCAAATAATAAGGTAATTATAAAAGATTTTACACCAAATATTATTTGTTAAAATGGTGCAGATGAACGTTAAAACCTTTGAAAGGCTCGTTAAAACCGAGAATTCGGCAAGACTGTACTTTAGAAAAAAGTGCTACAAAAAAAACACGAATTTTTTACACGCGTTGCATGAGCACTAAATCTATCGAATCGTAGGCAAAAAATACCGTTGTCAGCAATGTAAATATACGTTCCATGATTTTACTGACAGATGGATAAATAAACTTAGATGCTCTTTGAAAACATGGCTGTGGCTGATAAAACTCTTCGAGCTTGAAGTGTGCACACTTCGGGAGGCAGTTCAGTATAAATAAGCTACCCGACTACCCTGAAAGCTTATGAGCTGATCTGATACATGGCCAGCGTGGCCTGCGGCTCGAAGGGTGGACAGATCGATATCCGGCTGGGAAGTCCCAATGGGCGGTTGCTGGGTAGAATCCAAGTGAAAAACACTGGTGACTGGCAAACATGGGACACCATCTCCTGTAAGGTGCGGTTCGCAACCGGTGTTCATGACCTTTATTTGGTTTTCTCCGGCGGCAATGGGGAATTGTCAAATATTGATTGGTGGAAATGTGAATAATTCTTTGTGGTGCCGGTAACTCAAGTCTGGATTGAGTTTAATATTACTTTAACGATCAGAATTGAGGTGGATATGAAATCGATATTCTTCGTTCAAGTATTTCGACCGGGTATGCAGAAAAATAACTGTAACCACACGACGATATGAGTTATTGTATGGAAACAGCTCCGATACAATAGATTTGAAGATTACGAAGATTACTATTCAATAAATTTTTTCGGAAAGAAACGCGAAAATGGCGTGTAGGATGCCATGAGCCATTTTAGGTAAACTTGGCTTTAAGAACATGTTAGGCAAAGATAGTTACGCTTAGATAATACTTTTAAATGCGAGATTTTAAGACGACGGGCGACCGACGCACAGGTTAAGCCATCGTACTTCACCGTCGGTGAGACGAAAAAATCTTGCCGGCTTCCCGTTTTTCATTTCACTTTTTACACCTTTAAACGGTATAATATATATACATCAAATATTTTGGCAAAGATACCTTATACTATAGAATCAGTAGTATTAGTTTTTTATAGTCATTTGGATATCGTTGACCATATTATCTATCGAGAAGGCTGGAGGTTGTGTATATACGCCATCATATATCGAAATATATCAGTATTAATTTTTATTTTTTATAAGGAGATTTATAATGTATAAAAGATTGTTAGTTTTAGCATTAGTGGCAATGTTGTCTCCTGCGGTCTTAGGGGATATAATTGTGGACGATCACTTTGATGATGGTGATATCGAAAGCAACACCACAGGCATCGGTACGGGATTCAATTACTGGGACATTGGATGGAGTGGAAACGTCACGGAAGCAGACTCAAAAGTAACCCTTAATGGCCCGGTTCACGGTGGGTCTAGAGCATCGATTGCCTCCAAAGAAGGTGCTACCCTGGGAGCCGACATCTGTCGTTTTGAGTTTCAGGGTGTTAACTTTGCTGTGGGCAATACAGGCACTGGAACGACCGCTCGGGATTGTGTAGGTGTCAAGGAAGGTAATGAAGCCTGGGACTACGACGAAGGGCTGCCGACCGGTTTCTGGATTCAGTTCGAAAACAC
>JAFGBG010000184.1 GCA_016933295.1 Sedimentisphaerales bacterium
AAAGATCGGCGGATTGCTGGCGAGGGCAGGTTTTACAATCGCCAACGGCGGATACGGCGGAACAATGACCGCCGCGGCAAAAGGTTCCGCCGAAGCAGGCGGGAAGGTCATCGGCGTTACATGTGCCGCCTTCAGGGGCAAGGCAAATAAATACATCAGCCGGGAAATAACCACCAAATCACTCGACGAGCGGCTGGAAACGCTTATCGAATTAGGGCAGGCTTACATCGTCCTGCCGGGCGGAACCGGAACGCTGCTGGAACTGGCAAAGGTCTGGGAATTAAAAAACAAAGGCTTTCTCGAATCGGAAAAACCGATTATACTTGTAGGCGGATTCTGGAAGCCGCTGGTCGAGCTTCTGAAAATCGACGATCCCGACAGCGGCAGATTTGTGATTCAGGCCGATGAGCCGGAGCAGATTGTTCAATTATTGAGCGATAATCTCTAAAAAATAATCGAATTACAAATAGCGTCGTTAATACGAAATAAAATGAGCACGAAACTGTTAATCCTGTTCTTAGTCTTCTCAACCGGCGGAAATCCTTCTACCACCAGGTTAACGCCGCCGGCTTTGCTGCCGGACGGACTTATGCTCGAAAGTCTCGCAGGCAATCTGAACGGCCCGGACAGCAATGACTGCTTTTTCTTCGAGCCGCTTGAAGATATAACCGACAAAAACGTTATCGTTAAGGCCGGCACAAAACTGAAGCTGCTGCCTTCCGCCACGCTGGAAAAGATTATTGCCGACGCCAACCAGCGTTCCATAAGCCGGTACAGACTCAATGTTAGAGTCACAAAGTACAAAGGCACAAACTATTTATACCCGTCTTATTTTGTGCCGATAAGCGAGCCTCAAACATCCGAACAGACTTCGCCGGACAAAACCGCCCCGGCGAAAGGCGCCCCAGACAAGACGAATCTTAACGATGCGAACGATATATTGACCATGCCGCCGGATATACTTGAGAAGTTCGAAGCGGCAAAAGCCAGGATGGCGAAAAGTGGACAGCGCATCTCGGACAGTAACGGAATTTCCGCCGGCAAACAAAATCCGCCGGCCTCCGATTCGGCTTTGATCGACAGAGCCGCGATTTTGGTCGAACAAAAAAACGGCGAATTCATACTCGTACCGGACACCCTCGGCAGAAATGTGCCGCGGGTTTCTCTAATACTGCTGCCCTGTGAAAAACTGGAACTGGCCGAACTCGAACAATCCACTCAGCCGGAACCTATGCGATTCAAAATAGCAGGGATTACGACTAAGTATAAAAACAATGACTATCTGCTTTTGCAGAAAGCAACGCGGATTCACAGCCACGGCAACTTCGGATTATAGAGGACGAAAAAATGCCCCACGAACTCGACAAAATTCTCATCTCTTCAACAAAATCTGATTTCGAAAAACGGTTGCTGAAATTCCGCTCGAATATAGCACGTGCGGCAAAATCCACCGGCTTCGCAAGCAAAGAGAACAAACAGGTGCTCGATATTCTCCGCGATGTCACCAAGCGAGGCGACCGTGCAGTTGCCGAATATACTGAAAAATTCGACGGCGTAAAACTCACACCCGAAGAGTTCCTTGTCGATAAATCACAGATGGAAAAAGCTTATCTGGAAATAGATAAAAACATTCTGGCATCTCTGCGCCAGGCCATCGACAATATAAAAAACTATCAAACCGAAATTTTCATCGGCAATTTCGAGCATCCCGGCATAAAATATACTCCCATCCGGAGAGTCGGCATTTGTGTGCCGGGCGCCTCGGCACCGCTGCCGTCCACGGTAATCATGACCGCTGTGCCGGCCCAGGTGGCGGGCGTCGAAGAGATAGTCGTCGTTTCTCCGCCGAGTCACAACGGCAGCATTCACCCGGCCATCCTCGCCGTTTGTCACGAGCTGGCAATCGACGAGGTCTATAGAATCGGCGGCGTTCAGGCCGTCGGGGCATTGGCCATCGGGACCGAGACCATCAAAAAAGTCGATAAAATCGTAGGCCCCGGCAACAAGTGGACACAAGCGGCCAAGAAGAACGTATCCGGCGACTATGTCGGAATCGATTCGATTGCCGGGCCGAGCGAAGTTCTTATCATCGCCAACGAAGACGCCAATCCGGCATGGGTCGCCGCCGACATGCTCAGCCAGGCCGAGCACGGCCCCGACAGCAGCGCCGTTGTTATCACCGACTCGCGACAGTTGGCGAAAGAGACGCTCGCAGAACTTAAAAAGCAGCTCAAAGAAACCAAGCGAGCCGAAGAGGCAAAACAATCACTCATAAAGCTCAGCGCCATCATCGTGGTCGGCGATATCGCCGAAGCCGTCGAGATTGCGGACGAGTTCGCTTCGGAACACCTGGAAATACAATGCGGCGACAAAAGCAGGGAAATCGCCGGAAAGATAAAAAACGCCGGTGCGATTTTCATCGGCTCATATACTCCGGTAGCGGTCGGTGACTACTGGGCCGGGCCGAGTCACACCCTGCCGACAGGAATGCGTGCGAAATTCGCAAACGCCATAACAAGCAACGATTTTCTAAAATCTACCAGCATTATCGAATACGATAACGAACAACTGGCCCAATGCGCCGATGATATCATCCGCCTGGCCGAAGTCGAAGGGCTCGACGCTCACGCAAGGAGCGTAAGGATAAGGCACGAAATTTAATTGCCGGCGTCACGCTCACACTTCCCAGTTAAGTTTTTTCTCGAATCGCCGATAGAACCTGCCTAAAAATCCGACCGCAATATTTATCATATAAAGCTGAATCGCCCTAAGGAAGAACGGCACAATCGGCATAGGACGAAAATTATAAAATCGGGAATCTATCTTCAAACAAATATACGAACCAGCGAAGAGTATTATAATTAATCCGCAATAAGGTATAAATGTGCTGAAGATGGAACGAACGACTAACAACGGATTCAGTGCGTTAAACGAATCGAACAACACCACGGCAAGCAGTGCCATAGGGAAGTAAAAACCGCCGCACATCAAAAGCAGCCAATAAATCAAATCGCTCCGTTCGGTCGCGATATAATACACGGCCACTGGCCAAAAACACATCGCGATACAACCGATAACAACCAGCAACTGTGCAATACAATCCCACCTGTCAGGTACTATCGATCTGGTCCAGAGTTCGGGAACACGGCGGCGGCCCGAGGCACTGTCACGAAGACATTCGGTAAAATAATACAGCATATATGAAACCGGCAGAATATACACGATCGGCGCATACTCCGTACCCAAACCAAAATTTCCCATGACCCACGGACAAAGCAGAAAAATTAGAAGCCATAAACCTATAAGATGAATAATACCCGTTGTACTAAAAGGGTATAGAAACACATCAATAAACCACGGCAGTTTGCATATAGTCGCCTCTTCAGGTGATTTTTGCCGCGTATCCATGCCTCCCCCGGTTTCCTGAATTTCTTTTAAAGATTCAGCAGAAAAATGCTGTGGGGTACCTGAATCTTTTGTGTCTTCCGTCTTTTTTGGAACATCAAAAAGAGACGAATCTATGCCGGAAATTCCAGATCCAGCCGCCGCATCACTCTCACCCGCGCCTAAGACGCCTTCATCCTGCCCTGGAATAACAACCTCGCCGCCGCAATTCGGGCATTTGAATTTTTCGCCGGAGTGACTTTCGGGAACGTTTAACTTCCGCCCGCATTTGTTGCAATTGAATTCAATCATAAACGCGAGTCCGCTTTAAGATTGTAAATTCCATTTCAGCTTTTCCTTATACTTCCAGTAAAACCGCCCTGTCAGATGGAAAAGTATAAGAGCCACATAAAACATCACAAACAAAAGAATAATTTCGACGAATATTGAATTTGTCTCGAACAGGCATATCACACAGCTCGAAGCGGCAAAAAGTACGAACAATAAAACCAGCCCCAAATACGGCCAGAAAGTCTTGCGTATAGAATTCAGTAAAATCCGCGGGTCGAAACCGGAAAGCGAATCATGCAAGACAACCGATAGAAAGCAAATCGGGTACATGAAAACGGCAGCAACCAGAAACAACAGGGCAATAATATCCGCCCGCCCTGTAAGAAGAATATAGATTATTGCGGGCAGTAATAAAAAGGCAAAACAACCGATGATATTTATCATTTGTTTGAACATATCGGACAATTCGGGAATCCCCCCCATCCCCTGCGGCGCCCGCACCCATCCATCGGCACTGTCTCGTACGCATTCGGCAAAATACCAGAACATGTATAAAACAAAAAGGCAACCTATAATTAGGCAAACACGATAAAATAAAATCGTTAATACTACAGGGATAAAATTAGCAAGGATAAGCATCAAGGCCGGAACTCCTGCGAAAATCGCAAGATGCATCAGGCCCGGCAGGCTCAGCGGATACAGAAAAATATCGATAAACCACGGGAACGTGCGTTCCTCGCCGTACTGAATTTCCTTTGGCTCATCTTTCCGGCTGTGCTTCTTATCGTCAAGACCATCGGAGACGCCGGCCTGATCGGCAGAAAGGTTCTTAACTTCATATTGCTGACGGACATCCAAAAGGGTCCATTCGTAGTCCGTATATTTCAATTTTTTATGCGGCTTCGCGGGAATATCGGGCTTCTCGGCGGATTTCGCGCTTTGCGCATCGGGAACAATCACTTTACTCTTACAATTCGGGCACTGACGCGATTCGCCAATCAGAGTTTCGGGTGCGCCAATCTTCTGTCCGCAGTTTTCGCAGTAAAATTCTATCATTAAATTTGCCGCTCCGGCAGTTATTAAACCTTTATTTTAACGGTTCTTCGGCCCGAAAACAAGTGTTGGAATATCCTGCTCGCTGGTGCGGCGGTTCGGAATTTGTCATCAATTTTCTTGCAAAATTCGCCGATAGTATATAAACTTACGCGTCCTGAAAATCATGTTTCATATGGCTTTCAGGATGATTATGCCAACGTAGCTCAACGGTAGAGCTCTGGTTTTGTAAACCAGTGGTTGTCGGTTCGAATCCGACCGTTGGCTTTCGAACCTGCTTTTGACCCCATCAGTGATGATTTTATGTTCCGTAATTCCCACAAAATACCATAATTTCCATAGTTCGATCACCAGGTATGTGATCGATCTGAGCCGGCCGAGAGGCAATCTTGATTTGACTCATGAGCAGGAGACCTTAATCAGGCCGAGTTATTAGTTTACAATTTCCGCTTTTATGTTTTGAGGCAAAAGTGACTTGACTATGGCAGACCTGCGACTATTATTAATGACAATGATAATAAACTCAGTTTTTTCAATTAACGATATAATAACGAAAGGATTTTCATGCGTTCTCGAATCATTTCTTTGACGGCATCGTTTTTCTTTGCACTGGCGCTCGCCGATAACGCCGCCGCGTTGAACCTGCCCTTCTTCGGCGGAGATCGGCAACCCGGCGAGAAACAACTGACACAAACGCAATACCTGTCGGGCACCGGCAACGACAATACAATCGAATGGGAATTCTACTGCACCGACGGACGAAGCAGTGAAGTCTGGACGACCATCGGCGTTCCCTCCTGCTGGGAGACCGAAGGTTTCGGAACCTTCAATTATGGCCGCGACCTGCCCAAGGACAATCTCTTCTACGACCGCTCCGAGGAGCAGGGATTCTACAAACACACATTCACAGTGCCCAAAGAATGGAAAGGCCGACGCGTGGACATTGTCTTCGACGGCGTGTTCACCGACACGGAGGTCAAGATCAACGGCAAATCCTCGGGCCCGATTCATCAGGGCGGATTTTACCGGTTCAGGTACGACATCAGCGAACTCGTCAACTACGGCGGCGAAAATCTGCTCGATGTCAAAGTCGGCAAAATGTCGAGTGACCAGTCCGTCAACGGCGCCGAACGCGCGGGCGATTACTGGATCTTCGGCGGCATATATCGGCCGGTTTACCTGGAAGCGCGGCCTGCCGAACACATTCGCCATATCGCAATCGCGGCCGAAGCGGACGGCTCGTTCAAGCTAATCGCAGATTTGCGCAACGTCGATCGCGCCAACCGGTTGCGGGTGACTATCACCGACTCTCAGGGCAAGCCTGTTGCCGAACCGATCGAAACCAAACTGAGCGAGTCTCAGGAATCCGCGGCAGTCGAGACCCGGGTTGAAGATATGCAGCCCTGGAGCGCGGAGGCGCCAAACCTCTACTATGCCCGGACTGACCTGATGCGTGGGGGGCGCATCCTGCATCGGGAGACCGAGCGATTCGGATTTCGCAGCGTCGAGATTCGCCCCGGCGAGGGTATCTTCATCAACGGACATCGCGTCATGTTCAAGGGAACCAATCGACACACTTTCTGGCCGGATTCCGGTCGGACCGTGAGCCGTGCGGTCGACGAACTCGATGTTGCCCGAATGAAGGGAATGAACATGAACGCCGTGCGGACTTCACATTATCCCCCGGACGAATCCTTCATGGAAGTGTGCGACGAGCAGGGCCTGTACGTGCTATTGGAACTCGCCGGCTGGCACTGGGCCTATTCCGACGAGGTCGGCACAAAGCTCGTACGCGAGATGGTAGAGCGTGACGTGTGCCATCCCTCGGTCATTTTCTGGCTTAACGGCAACGAAGGCGGCACGAACATGAACCTGAACTCCGTTTTCGCCGAACACGATCCGCAGAATCGCGCGGTACTGATCCCCGGCGAGCAGACAACCTGGATACACAACAATGTCATCACCAAGCACTATCCCAAGTACTACCAGCTCATCGAACAGCTCGAGGATCCCGCCGCCGTGCTCGAAGCTCAATACTCCCGAGGCAACCTGCGCGAGAGGCTGCGTGCGATGAATCTGCCCAACGGCGGTGCCGGCTCCATCACCATGCCAACCGAAATGCTTCACGGCCTCTATGACGGCGGCAACGGCAGCGGCCTCTACGACTTCTGGGAAGTCATGCGGACGCATAAGAATTCCGCCGGCGGATTCACATGGGCTTACGCCGACGAGGCGATCCGCCGGCCCGACCGGTTCGGTTCAATCGATCCGCACATGACAGATGCACCGGACGGAATCGTCGGGCCTTATCGCGAGAGGGAAGGCTCATACTTTGCCATCAAGGATATCTGGACACCCGTTTATATTGCCATGAATAAGCTTCCCGAGAACTTCGACGGCCGGATAGAGGTCGAAAACCGCTATGATATGACAAATCTGGACCGCGTGCGATTCGAGTGGAAGCTGGTTAACTGGACCGGACCGCTCGACCACACGGCGGAAGAGCACATCACCGCCACAGGCGACATCGCCGGTCCGTCGGCAGAGCCGGGCGAGACGGGGATGCTCAAACTGAATCTTCCTTCCGACTGGCGCTCTAATCATGCCCTCAAGCTCAGCGCGATTGACTGGACGGGCCGCCAGGTGCTGGCGTGGACATGGCCGATCAAGTCGGCGAAGCAGTGGGCCGAGGAGCTGGTGACAACCGGCGGTACCGGTGAAGTCACCTACCGACAAGAGCAACCGAGAGGCGCCGACAAGACGTATCATGTGCTCGAATGCCGGAGCCTGCTAATCCGAATCGATCCCGATACGGGTCGGCTGGCC
>JAFGBG010000185.1 GCA_016933295.1 Sedimentisphaerales bacterium
CCTGAATAATGTCACGACGCTTACCATCGGCTTCGAGAAAACCGGTGCGGCAGGCGGCTTGGGCTCTGTCTTCGTCGATGATATAAGACTGCTTATGCCGGTTGATGAGCAGGCTGTGCTTGAACAGTAAATCAGAGTTTGAATTGAATATAATTGAAAATGATATGAGAGCCTGAAGCGGCGATATATCCGCTGCTTCAGGCTCTTTATTACAATTAATTCATTGATATAATCTCGATACCGTCACCGGTACCGAGATTGCGGGAATATTTCCTATCCTTTGGATTGTTCCAGTGCTCGTGTACACCGAGACTTTCCAGGATTGTGCCGTCGCCTTCGGGATCGTATTTAGTTCCGGACGGCGGATCATTCGCCATCGCCGCTTCGTGCAGATAATTGTCGGGATTGCCTGTAACACGTGTCGCCCGCGGCTCGGACCTCAGGATGTCCAGCCCGACCGAATCGATAGCGACAGGGTCCTGTGAAACAAGAATGCTGGATGCCCAGTCGTTACCGAGAGATTCGAAACGAAATACCTGTCCCTCGTTGTCTATCGCCGTATACAGGCCATCTATCATGTAAAGCACTGTTTTGCCGCCCAAATGTTTATGGCCTGTCAGGTCAACCAGGTTATTGTACGTGCCCATAGGATTTCTTGCGGAACTGGAGCGATGCAGCGGCCGGGGTGTCCAGCCGTTGTTCTGGAAATATGTTGAGCCGTAATGGTTCTTCGCGGTTAGGGTAATACCGCACATACCATGTGGTCGCAACAAAGCAAGATTAATCATGTATTTCGCCCCGGTGACACATTTTGGCAAAAAAGCTGTCGGCAGGCCCGGCTGAGCAAACCTGATCGGATTATCCTGATCTACGACAGGAGCAGTCCGTCCTTCGGGAGGAGGCTGGATTCCGGCTACGAATTTGATAGCCTGGAAGTTTTTATCCGGATTACCCCTGATCTTGTTAAAAATAGGATTGCCAATGTTCCGCCCGCTGGTTGCATCGTAAATTGTAATATCTTCGCCGGAAACACCTGCATTGACAATTAGTTGAACCATAAGCGAATATACGACCTGAGGGCTGTGCACTCCCGCTCCGCTGCGCCATATCTCCGAGCGATCCTGGTTTGAATTGACTTTAACCACGATTTTCTCGCCCTTTTTATAGCCGGCCTCGCCGGAACCTTTAGTCTTGTTAAAGTGCCTGAAAAGTGCATCCCATGCCATAGAGTCACTCGATTGGCCGGCGAGCCGCCGTATGGATTTCGATATCATTCCATCAACTTTGCTTTGGTCAGTATTGCCGTCGTCCCACCAGTTGCCGCTTTTCTGGTCCCAGCTTGTTGCATCTGGATCGCGAATCCATACAACACGTCCCGGGTGAACACCTTTCGCCACGCCCATCGGGCTGTTCACCGGCTCCGACGGCGAGAATGCCGCATTAGCAGGATGGCTGCCTGTTATGCTCAGCACGCTCCATATAACCACAACGGCAAAAACAATCAGAATTCCCGCCATAACATATCGGGATTTCTTCAATAACAGCTTTGCTCTTCGGTATAGAAAGCTCGAGCCGACCAGTCCGGCAATCCACACTATGAAACTGCCGGCTAACGGTGCCGCTAATCTCTGGCAGGGATATGTCGCCCGCGAGGGCTTGGGGATTACTCGAATCAAAAACCAGATAAGCGATACGAGTCCGATTAACGGCAGCAGCCATATCAAATACGGGTGTTTGTTACTCCATGCTCTGAGCCTGCCGTCCTTTTTACATTGTCTGCTGTCGTTATGTGAAAAATGCTTATTATTTGCAGGATGACAATTATCCGATGAATGTTTTTTCGCCGCGTGTGCCATTGTTAAACCTCCAAAAATATGAAAATCCGCCCCATTAGCTTTATGCAATCCAGCTCACTTATATCTGCGCAAGGCATGATCCAGGATGTGGTCAATGAACTGTTCGTAAGACATGCCGCCCTTCTCGGCCGCCTCGGCCACTTCCTCGCCGTACGCGAGATCAGGATTAGGGTTTGCTTCGAGAATCACAACCTTGTTGTCATCTGTCAGTCTGAGGTCGATTCGTCCGTAGTCCTGGATATGCAGGATACGATAGACTCTCTTGCATATATGACTGATATTCTTGACGATTGCCGGTTCGAGCTCGGCGTAACTGAATTTTATGTTCCATTTTTTCCTGTACTCAGCATTCCATTTTACTCGGTACGTCGCTAATTGAGGTCCCTCTTTACTGTCAAAGTCGAAAAGACATTCTCGAATCGGAAGCACAGTCAACCTTTTATTTCCAAGAACACTAACATACAATTCCCGTCCCTTGATATATTCCTCGGCAATCGCCGGCTGCTCCCATCGCTGATGCATAAAACGAACGCGGTCGGCTAATTCGGAGTCATCGTTAACCAAAGAAGCGTTGGAAATACCTTCGGAACCGTCTTCCAGCGCCGGCTTGACAACAAGTGGATAATGTATTGATTTGGGAACACGAAATTTTTGGCCGTGTGGTAAAGAGAAAAAATTCGGAACGCGAATTTTATGCAAACTCATCAATTCCTTGCATAGTCGCTTGTCTCTGCATAACATCAGCCCCATTGCTCCGCTGCCGGTGAACGGAATTCTTAGCATTTCCAGAAGTCCGGCAATATTTTTGTCGAATAGACGCTCACCGTTAAACGATTCCGTAAGATTAAAAACGATATCGGGATTCTGCTCGAACAGGCTTTTTACAATAATCTCGATGTCGTTAAAGGCCCCGAGAACCGAGACTTCGTAACCTAAATCACGCAGTGCTTCGATGACATGATATTCCGTCGTTGGATTCTCGGGGGAAATCTCGAAATTCGGGTCACTCTCTTTAACTTCCGTGGCATCGACCAGGACCGTTATATTTAATTTTCGTTTCATTAACGTGTATGCCTCCCGACAACTCTTAGTGTGTTACTTGCAATAGCTGTTAGAAAAGCCGTAATCCCTATAATATCGTCCATCTGATTCGGTTTTGCATAAAGATTAAGCGCATCACAGCGAAAGATTAAGGTATTGACTAACTGGTGAATGTCGTGCTTTCGATGTCCTGTCCAGCGCGAGAGACTATTAACAAGCCCCCTCCTGTGATAACGAAGAATGCTTGATGCCTTCGGATTAGTCGAGCCGCCTTGTTTTGATGCAAACAGAGTAATAAGACTGTCATCGTAAAAACCCTGAAATTCGCTGCCCAGCATCCTGCGTTTACGCTCATAATGAGCGGCAAGTGTCGAAGTCATCCTCGAGGCTGACCACGGCGGCTGCTCTTGAACCGTCTTTAAGGGCGGCTTTTCTGCAATTCGTTTCATCAATCCGTCCACATACAGCAGTTTTTTAATGACCGGCCAGTTTCGATATTTCTGCCGCCAGTTGCTCTGTGGGGCCAGCCAGACGGCAAATGTCTCGGCGAAATCTTCGTCGGGATGCGATTGAGCGTAATTGTCCTGAAGATTGATTACATATCGACGGGAATACGGCAGGTAGAAGTAAGAATCCGAATATTTTGTCGAAAAAGGACCGAATAATTCGCGCCATCTGGTTTTTTTGTATAGTTCGTATGCGTAATTCAAAGTATGGCCGCATTCATGTCGGAGGAGCTTCATACAGGATTCTTCCGTTCCGCCTTCCACTTCAAACATCATTTTTTGTTCGATATGCTTGAGACGAGGATGAGCGAGGCAGAAAGGGATCCCGATAATCGGAATTTTGTCGGGGCACAGCCACTCGTCTGTAAGGTAACACGGCGGATGAAAACGAATCCCTTTCGAGTCCAGTTCCTCGTATAGTTTTTCTACCAGCGGCTGAAGCTCCGAGTTTTGAATTTGTACACCAAGATCGCGAACCCGCATCTGCAGGATCTCGTCGTCCGGCAGCTCTTCCCAATCTTTAATTTTGCCGGTTTTTGCCATATGCCCCAACCCGGGTTAAATTAAATGTGTAACGGCAAATCTACGGATACACGATATTTGAGATGATAATAACACAAATATAATTCGAGAACAAGTATCTGTGATTTTGTTTTGGCCGTGAAGGCCCTGTAAACAACGGCAAAGACCGTCATTGCCAAATATGATTATTTGCCGAAAATGGGCTTCTGTTATTCTATTACATGAATATTTTTCTCTTTGCACATTTGCTTTAATATTTTCGGCCAGACGGTAGCGCTTACTTCGCCGATATGCGCCTTTTTCAGCAGGAGCATAAACGTCCGGGACTGGCCTATTCCCCCACCGATACTCAGGGGTATTTTATTATCGACAATGGCCTGGTGATAGGGAAATTCGAGCATATTCAACTGGCCCGAAAGCTCGAGCTGCTCGACCAGCGTCTCGGCGTTAACCCGGATACCCATCGATGTCAACTCGTGGCGGCGTTTGGTAACCGGATTCCAGACAAGAATATCGCCGTTCAGGCCGTGCATGGGCCGACCATCGGCGGATTTTGTTTCAGTTACCCAGTCGTCGTAATCCGCCGCACGCATCTCGTGCGGGTAGCCGTCTTTGAGTACCCAGCCGATGCCGATTATGAAAATCGCCGGGTATTCCTGTAATATCTGTGTCTCACGCTGCTTTCGCGGCAAATCAGGAAATTTTTCGAGTATTTCCTCGGCGTGGAGGAAAATCAGCTCGTCCGGCAAATCAGGAAATTTATCGTTTTTTAACTGGGGAAAAAGCTCCTGGACGCAAGTTTCGGCGCCTTTGAGAACCTTCCATATCTTCCGAACGACCTCTTTCAGAAAATCGATATTCCGCTGCTCGGCGGTTATGGCCATCTCCCAATCCCACTGGTCAACATAGGCGCTGTGGTCGTGGTCGAGAAAATAATCCTTTCGGACCGCCCGCATATCGGTCAGCAGTCCCTCGCCGATGTCCATACCGAATTGCTGGAGGGCCATGCGTTTCCATTTGGTTGCGGCCTGAACTACCTGGGCATCGATCGGATTTTTGCCGTTATCGTTCGAGATGTGAAACTGGATCGGAGTTCGTGAGCCGTCGCGGTCGAGCATGTCGTTGACGCCGCTTTCGACATCTACGATTAACGGGACGGTCACCCGGATAAGATTCAGCTCCTTACAGAGATTTTGCTCGATATAATCTTTGGCTGCATAAGTGGCTATTTGAGTTTCCTTCGGTGACAACAGAGAGCTGTAATCCTGCGGCAGAATTTTTTCAAGCTCCATATAATCGCCGATGCCAGGACCGGCCAAATCCGCTTTTTTTTCGTCTGTCATTGCGCTTTCTCCTATGTTTTTTAATTCATTGTTAAAAAAATTTCTTATCACATGTTATCAACGGCGAGGTCAATAAATTTGCCTTCACGTATTACTTTCAGTTTTCGATGTTGTCTTATCCTGCCGGTCAGCGATTGTACCTGCCAGCCTAAACTATGCCAGTTCATTACTACATCATAAATACGTTCATAATTTACGATAATATCTCCTGATTTAAGTTCAATATTGCTATGCTCATCAGATATACTCTCGACTTTTAATCCCGAAAGTATCAGATTATCAGTCAATAATTTATCATTCGCCGGACTGACAACAAGACCAAAATCTTTTAAAATTTCTTTTTTGGATGACTCAGGTTTGTTATTTAACTGTTCTTCATGTTCACGTATTTCCGGGAGCATCTCTTTTGCTGATTCACGAAGAGAATCGAAGCTGTAGTCTTTAGTACGACCGATTTCCAAGTCTCGAATTTTTTGTCCAAGGTCAAAATTATATAACAACTTAAGGTTTTCAGGCGGGATTTTCTCTTTAGCGAGGCGAAATTCTGCAAGTGATTCGCTATTTACTAGGACTTCCAATACGGGCCAAAGCTTGGGTTTTGCAGGTAAAGGTTTGTTGAGTTTTATGTTGAGACGCGATGAGAATTTTTCCAGCCATTCACACCACCGATAATTTATCGTCAGCGCAAATGTTCGGACTACCAACGAGTTTGGACCGATTCTTCTGACAAGGATATTAAAATCCTCGTCCTGATTGGTCTGGAACATCATATTCGAAGCACGCTCGCCCTTTCCAAATATTAGGGTAAGGCGTTCTTTCTTGCCCTCATCGACCTGTGTTCTGCTCTCGAAAACAATCTCCTGAATCGCCCGGTCAATCTCGCACCAGGCTTTAATCCAATCTGCACTAATTAACTCGGCGCTTAATAAGTCTGCTTCGACAATTTCGTAGTAATCCGGCCGGTTCGACAAATTAATTGATTCAACATTTTTAAATTCTTTATCATAAACGGATTTAAATTTAGCATTTAAGGAAACCAATATTAAACTTCCTTTATGTTTACGTAATATTTCCTCGGAAGTATAGAGCTGCTTTGCCTCTTGCCCTTCTCCATTATTGATTTTGCTGATTAGTGGTTTTAGCTTCGTAGATATATCCTCACTCAAACAAAACGGGGGAGTCGCCATCACCCCCCACATGCCCAAATAAACCATTGGTTTCTGAAGCCATATTTTACCATCAGCCTCACGCAGTATACAGTCATCGAATAATTTTTCTTTAAGCTCACTCTGATCCCCTGCTGCTATACTTACGAAAGATAACATTGTGACCAGGAATACAGATAGATAGTTTCTTTCTACCATAAAAGTTCCTTTGCTAAGCTTAATGAATTCCGGCGATACTCGGCCGCAATATCTTTAGTCAGCAATGACAAATTTGATTTTTCGTCTGTTAGCAAAACCGCGTTATGTGTATTTATATCACAAAATTCCTCGCCGGTGAAATCATATTTACTTAACTCATAACTTTTACCGGCTGTTAATTTCAAGGTTGAATTGCCTGCGAAAATAAATATATGCTGTAATTCATTCTCAATGCCACTTTGTAATGCCACCGTATATGGAAAAACATCCTTGATGGTAAGAGCTACTGCCTGAATTGACGGATGCTCCGGGTGGCCGATTAACCGAACAACAAAAACACCGTCCGGATTCAAGCGTTCTTCTACCAGTTCAAATGATTCCTTTGTATATAAATGTTCGGGAACAGTTCCACCGATGAATGCATCTATGATAATGGTGTCATACTTCTGCTTATCTCGTAAAAGAAAGTCTCTGCCGTCGGCTATATTAATTTCTGCTGCCAGGTCGAAGTACTTCTCGGCCAAACTAATTGTTGCCGGTTCGATATCAACTCCTTTTATATCAATTTTATAAAGCGCAAGTGAGCGAATATGCAATCCGGCACCTGTTCCTATAAGCAATCCGGTTCTGGTATTAGGTCGAAAGTATGGAATCAATTCAATATAGTCGCGACTGCTAATGAGTGATCCCCTTATGATACCGAGACCGGAAAAAGGGATAATCGTTTGAAAAATCCCATCGCTCATTAGAGCACGAGTTCCGTGGTATTCAATTACTTTCAAATGGCTATATAAACCTTCAGCTTCCTCCAGCACGTGCATTTCTCCGGGCGGTCGAGATGCATTTTGTATAAAAAATCCATTAACAACGGCCAAAATTATGATGACAATTGAGACGGCTGCTATATAAATGTATTTCGTCATACCATACAGGCTTTCAAATATTTATCTCCTGAACAAGCTGAAAAAATTTATCTGTGTTTTTCTCTAAACCATGCGGTGAATTTCTCCAGGCCGTCACGGATGGATGTCGCTGGTTTGTAGCCCAGTTCCTCGGCGGCTAAAGTCACGTCCGCAAAGGTGCGCTCCACATCTCCCGGCTGGCGGGGCTTGTATTCTTTGATAGCTTTTTTGCCGAGCGCTGTTTCGATTTCGCCGATTAAATCATTGACCGTTATAGGCCGGGATTCGCCGAGATTATAAATATGAAAACCGTCGCATCTTTCCATGGCAGCAACCGTGCCGTCGATGATGTCGTCGATATAAGTAAAATCACGCATCATCGAGCCGTCGCCGAAAACGGGAATCGGCTGGTTTTGTTCGATAAGTGCGGCGAATTTGTGGATCGCCAGATCCGGTCTTTGCCGCGGGCCGTAAACTGTGAAAAAACGCAGACAGGTGACGGATATATCCCAAAGATGATGATAAGTATGGCAAATCAGCTCCCCCGCTTTTTTGGTTGCGGCATAAGGCGAGATGGGAAAATCGACGTTGTCGTTTTCGGAGAAGGGAACTTTTTTATTATTGCCGTAAACGCTCGAGCTCGACGCGAAGACGAACTTCTCGATTTTATATTTCCTTGCGGCTTCGAGCAAAACCATCGTCCCGTTTATGTTTACATCGGCATAAAGCCGAGGTTGTTCGATCGATGGGCGAACGCCGGCCCTGGCGGCCAGGTGCACAACAATATCGACACCGTCCCCGAGATGTTTCTCCATTGCGGCTTTGTCTCGAATATCTGCTTCAAAAAACTGAAAATTTTTGTTTTGCAGGCAATCGACAATGTTTCGACGTTTGATTTCGGGATTGTAAAAATCATCGAAATTATCTATTCCGACGACATGCCGGCCCTCTCGAAGCAGTCGTTCGCTCAGGTGTGAACCAATAAAACCGGCGGCTCCTGTTATTAATGCCTTCATAAGCTTTTTTTATATCCTAAGGTTTATTTGTCATGACGAAAAGATAACGAGCAATCCGACGATTCCGATTAAAAGACCTATAAATTGAAATAGTTCGTACGATTCTTCCCGGCTCCAATCGAGAATAACTTTGGTTTTTTCCGAACCGAGACCGAAAATCAACAAGCATTCGATTGCAAAAATGCTCCCGAATAAATATATCAACCAGGGGTATCTGCATTGATGAGCACCGGCGAAAAACAGCACGGCCAGGGCGAAGTTTAGCAAACCATCGATGTATATACGTTTGCCTTTTTGGAGAAAAACCATTAACTGTTTTGCCATATCGGGCCTTAACATATACACAACCGCTATCAGAGCCAGAACAATTCCTGAACTCTTAATAACATAGTGCAATTCCATTGTTGTTTCACAACACGACTCCGGCGGCTCGCGGGTTTATTTACCCTTTAACCGGAGCTCTTCCGATACTGTAGTATTCGATTCCCGCCGCTTCGACAACATCCGTATTGTAAAGATTTCTGCCGTCGAAAATCACGGGCTTTTTAAGCTTTTCGATAATGGTTTTAAAATCAGGATTTCTAAACTCCTGCCAGTCGGTGAAAATTACAAGGGCGTCGGCGTTGTCTAGCGCTTCATATCCGTTTCGGAATGTCTGGATTTTATCGCCCAGCACTTTTTGTGCCGAAGAGGACGCTTCGGGATCGTAAGCTCTTATCGTCATGCGGCAGTCGAGAAATTCTTTGATACAGTTGACCGCGGGCGATTCCCTGACGTCGTCGGTTCTCGCCTTAAAGGCCAGGCCCCAGACGGCTAATGTGGTATTCTCCTCTCTGCCGGCAAAATAATCAGTGATAAGCTTCGCAAAACGCTGCTGCTGATTCATATTTACCTGCTGTACGGATTTTGCGATGGTCATTTCGACACCGTGTTCGGAGCCGGTATAAATAAGTGCTCGAATATCTTTCGGAAAGCACGCCCCGCCGTAGCCGACACCCGGGAATAAAAACGCAGAGCCAATTCTTGAATCGCTGCCGAGACCGTGCCTGACCATTTCAATATCGGCTCCGACTTTCTCACAAAGTTCCGAAAGCTCGTTCATAAAAGAAATTCGGGTCGCGAGCATGGCGTTAGCGGCATATTTTGCCATCTCGGCAGAAACTGTGTCCATAAAGAGTATTCGGCTCCTTTTCCTCATGAACGCGCCGTATAATTGCTCCATAACCTTTCGGACTTCGGGTTTTGTTGAGCCTATGATTATCCTGTCGGGGCTGATAAAATCTTCGACGGCCGCACCTTCTTTAAGGAATTCCGGATTGCTGACATAGTCGAAAGGTACATCCGTCTTCGATTTGATAAGCTCGGTTACCCTTTGGCATGTCCCCACGGGTACGGTGCTTTTGGTCGCAATAATCCGGTATTCTTTGAGATGCTCGGCGATGCCGTTGGCCACTGAGATAACCGCCGACATATCGGATGAGCCGTCTTCGGCGGACGGAGTGCCGACGGCGATGAAAATAATATGTGAGTTGTCCACGCCGTATTTTAAATCTGTGGTAAAATGCAGCCGTTCGAGTTTTCTGTTGTGCTCCACTATTTCGGTCAAACCCGGCTCATAGATAGGGATGATTCCATTGTTAAGTCCGGCAATTTTCTCGCTGTCGTTATCGACACAGATTACGTTGTTGCCCGCCTCCGCGAGGCACGCCCCTGTTACCAGGCCCACATAACCTACGCCGGTGACACATATTTCCATGCTTAAGCCTCCTGTTGTTTAACGGCTCAATTTATGTTTCAGAATTATTCCACGAGTTCTATCAAGTCTATGTCTATTTCTACGCTTGCCGACTGGCCGAGCATATCAACCTGAAGTACCAGACGCATCTCGCCTTTGGTTTTTACCACTATACCCTGCAAGCCCATCAGCGGCCCTGCTATCACACGGCACTTCTGTCCGACCTGGATGTATTTGTGCGGCACTAACGGAACGCCGGTATGAAGAACTCTTTCGATTTGTACCAGTTCATTCAGAAGTTTTTCCTGGTCTTTAACTTCGAGAAGATTTGCCACGCGGTCGGTTCTGAGCAGCTCCGTACGCTGGTTTTCGTCGCCGCAAAAAAACAAATATCCGCTGAATAAAGGTAATAGTGACTTTATCGTTCTGCGACTTTTTCGCCTGACCTTCCAGGACATCGGCAGAAAATAGCTGATGTTCCTGCCGATTAAATCGTGAGCCAGGGCCTTTTCGTTTCTGCTTTTCGTATGCGCCACCCACCATTGGCCGGAAAACAGGCGTATCGATTCCACTTCGGGCCAGATGATCGGAGGATTTTCACTTACATTCAACAATTCGATTACCCTGTAAATGTTCCATCAATTCGTATCAAAAAATTTGAGCACGGTATCGGCAACGTATTGTATTTGCCGCTGTGTCAGCTCGGGATAAACCGGCAGAGACAAAACCTCGCTGCACAGACGTTCGGCAATCGGCAAATCACCCTGCTTATAGCCAAGCTCGCTGAAACAATCCTGAAGGTGCAGCGGCTTCGGATAAAATATCGCCGAACCGATATTATTTTCAGCCAGGAATTTCTGCAGCCTGTCTCTTTCCGGCAGAGCGACGGTGTACTGATGATAAATACTGACGTTATTTTCATCGATTTTGGGCGTTTTTATCGGAGTCCCGGCGAAGAGTTCATCGTAAAAAGCGGCGTTTTTTACCCGTTTTCTATTCCACGAATCGAGATGTTTCAATTTGACATTCAAAACGGCCGCCTGTATCCCGTCAAGGCGGAAATTTCCTCCGACCATACCATAAAAATATCGGGGATTCTGGCCGTGGTCGCGAAGTATTTTCAGCTTTTGCGCCAGAGGCTCAGAATTGGTTGTGACCATTCCCGCGTCGCCGAAGGCGTTGAGATTTTTGGTCGGATAGAAAGAGAAACAGCCGCAGTCACCGAAATTGCCGCATTTTACGCCGTCCCGGCTTGCGCCTATTGCCTGAGCGGCGTCCTCTATAACGGCAAGATTATGACGGGCGGCGATTTCGTTTATGGCTTTCATCTGTGCCGCCTGCCCGAATAAATGCACCGGTATAATCGCTCGCGTTTTTTCGGTAATTTTTTCTTCGATACAGGTCGGGTCGATATTATACGAATCGGGGTCGATATCGACGAATACAGGCTTTGCCCCGACTCGGACGATACAGCCGGCGGTGGAAAAGAACGTGAACGGCGTGGTGATAACTTCGTCGCCCGGCCCGATATCCATCGCCATCAGGCTAACGAGCAGCGCATCTGTGCCGCTGGAGACACCTATCGCATATTCGCACCGGCAATAATCGGCTATCTTTTCCTCGAAGTCGGCCACCACCGGGCCGAGAGCGAACATCTGGCTCTCGCAAACCTCCGCTATCGCCGGCAGAACTTCGTCCCTGATTGTTGCAAACTGTGCTTTCAAATCCAAAAGTGGGACCTGCATCTTAACTCCCGTCTCAATCGCATACTGCATTGTTTTTTTCCTCTATTAAGGATTTATAACGGGCGAACTAAAACCTGCCCAGTTTATCATTCAAACCGGTTAGTTTAGAGCCATAGAGAGTAAATGTCAAAAGGAAATGACAAAATTGTTCGTCTTTCCGGGGGGAGTTTGGAAATTAGATATTGACTATTTGCCGTAATAATTCAAAAATTGACTATTGGCATTGTATTTTTGGGATTGTAAAGTTGAAGAAACAAAAGACCGCAAATAATCTGAATGTTCTGTTTACGTGTATCGGCAGGCGCGTATCTTTGCTGAATAGTTTTCGTCGGGCGGCGAAGAGATTGAGAATTAAGGCTTCGTTTTTCGGCACGGACACCACCGAGCTAAGCGCCGCCCTGCAACTGTGCGACAAGGGCTTTCTTGTCAAACCTGTAACACATGCCGCTTATATCGGGCAACTGCTCTCCATCGTGAAAAATAACCGGGTACAATTACTTGTGCCGACGGTTGACCTGGACTTGAAGCTGTTGGCTCAGAATAATTCCAGGTTCGCGGCGTTGGGCTGCCGTGTTCTCGTCTCTTCGCCGGATGTGCTCGATATTTGCCGCGACAAGAGATTGACTTACCGGTTTTTAGTCAAAAACGGCTTCGATACCCCCGTGACTATGAGCATCCGTGCGGCGCTATCCGAGAGAAAGCTCGATTGGCCCTGTTTTTTAAAACCCTGGGACGGTTATGCCGGAAGAGGAAACGCCGTTGTTCAGAACAGGAAAGACCTTTCGTTTTATGCGAAAAAAATCCCGAATCCCATCTGCCAGGAGTATATTCGGGGCGACGAGTTTACATGCGATGTTTATGTCGATTTCGCGATGAAAGTTCGCTGCGTGGTTCCGAGAAAACGCATCGAGATAAGAGCCGGCGAAGTCAGCAAGGGGCAGATTGTTAAAGACCGGCATATTATGAGTCGTGCGAAAAAACTGGTCGAAACTCTCGGCGCAGGCCCGGGCCTGATTACTTTGCAACTGTTCCGGAATACCAGGGGCAAGCTGAAATTTATCGAGATAAATCCCCGGTTCGGCGGCGGCGCCCCTTTGTCGATTCGTGCCGGAGCGGATTTTCCAAAATGGATTTTGCAGGAAATGCTTGGCAAAAAGACGAATATCCGATTCGATGGCTTTGAAGATTCCCTTGTCATGCTCCGCTACGACGGCGAAGTCTGGCTCGAAAATCCGAAGACCCCAAATTTTTGAAATTAATTCAAGCTGCGCGCACTGATACGTCTTACTATTCGATGATTTTAAGTTAGAGCCTGTAACAAAACTTGATTTATATGAAATTTGAACATATTAAAATACAGCCTATCGTAAGGAACGCTTCATGAATGTCATC
>JAFGBG010000022.1 GCA_016933295.1 Sedimentisphaerales bacterium
ATTTGGTTGCCTGCGTCAAAAAGATCCAGCGATTCGGAATGCAGGTTCAGGCGGGATTTATTCTCGGCTTTGACAGCGATAAACCGTCGGTTTTCGAGAGCCTTATCCATTTCATTCAAAAAAGCGGCGTAGTTACAGCCATGGTCGGACTGCTCAACGCTCCCAGAGGAACGAAACTATACGGCAGACTTATGAACGAGAACAGGCTTTCGCAGGAAAGCACCGGCGACAACACGGATTTTTCGATAAATTTTATCCCGAAAATGGGAATTGACAATCTTCTTAAAGGTTACAAGAAAGTCGTTAGCACGATATATTCACCAAGAAATTATTATAACAGAATCCTGACGTTCTTAAGGGAGCTTAAACCCGGGAAAAATAACAAGCCGAAATACAGATATTGTGACATCAAGGCGTTTATAAAATCGATCTGGCATCTCGGCATAATAGATAAAGGCAGGCTCTCGTACTGGAAACTCATTTTCTGGTCTCTTATCAAAAGACCGCATCATTTTCATTTAGCCGTGACGCTCGCTATTTGCGGATTCCATTTTCGCTCTATTTTTGAAAGTTATAGCCGGGTGTAATTAGAGAGCTTATTTGTGAACTCCTGACAAGGTGGAATTTCTATTTCTTGCTCGATTTATATTGATTGTTTTATACTCAAATTATTGTTCTAAATAACCATTCCTACTAAGTCGGGATTCCATAATTATGCTTTTTTACTTTTAATTTTTGCATTCGCAAACTGACTAATAGTCAGTTTAAATTCTTTACCTTGAACTCGTACTCGTGGATTTTTTCTTTTTGCAGATCTTTCCCCTGGCACTTGAGGACAAAACCGTCACCGGTTTTTTCATATATAAAATCTTTGCCGCTGAACAAATCCTTCGGCAAACCTTCGGGCAGCTTATCCGGCAATTTGCCGGTTTTGGCTTTTAGAATATATATCTCAATCGCAGCATTAACGGCGTTAAAATTTGTCTTAAAGACCATCTCATTGGTACAGAGCTTGGAAATCATAGGCGACATATGGGAAGTTAAAAACGCTGTAGGATTCGTATCTGCATCTTTTGTAATTGTCTCATTAAGTTTTTCAAGTTCTCGATATGCATCTTCATATGGAAGTGCAAATGCGGCCTTAACCGAAGAGATAAAATCCATATAATATTTTCTGCTTTGAGAAAAATATTCTTCATCGCCGTTACGTAATTTTTCAACATTTTCTTCGTAAACCTTTTTCTTTTTTTCCTCGGCACGGCCTTCGCTTGGAGTAATATCTGCGTCTGCTTTTCGAACCACCTTGATATCCTCGGTGTTGACATAATCTAATAGTTTATTTACGTTTTCTTTGCGCATTTCCCTTGCTGATATTTCAGCTTCGGATTTTATTGCCGATATGAGTGAAGGGCTTTTGCCCGATATTTCCAACATCTGATTTTTAAGCCACTCCAGTACTTCTACGTCGGCAGGCATTTCAGAAAGGATAATCTTGATATGTTTATTAGCTAAGCTGTGCATTGCGATACCGACCAGATTGGATATTATCAAATCATCACTGATGTGCCGGGCCATCCTGTGAATGGTTATGCACCTTTCCAATGATGTTTTGTAATCACCGTCATTTAAATATACTTTTGAGTCAGCGACTAACATAAAAGCCAGCTTCCTAACCGTAGCAAGCTCCGGCATCATTAAATCGAAACCTTTAGAATGATCCCTTCCCCAGTCGCAGTCAGGGATTTGAGAAGCCGTCGTAACAAGCTCGATAACCGTCCGGTTTTTCTCAAGATACTGTCTTATCTGGTCGTTGGGTTTGATTTTCCCATCTTGTAAATCGGTTATCATTTTACTTAAATTTTCATTATCTGGTTCCTCATAAACGATGAAGGCTCGCAGGTAAAGAACTGCCGCGTTGTCCGTCGGAAATCCTAAAGCAGAGTGGGAACCTATGATTATTGCCAAAGAAATAAAAAATATGCCGATATGTACTTTATAATTGTTTCTTGCCATCGTTATACCCTTTCTATTTATACACCGTTAATTTCCGTGAGTAATTCCTGGATGGTTATCTTTTTTGATTTCGGGCCAAGTTTTTCAATTGCATTATCACACTGAGTTTCTACCGCTTCCATACCGCCGTTGAGATAGGCGATTTTTAGTGACCTTAACGTCAGCAATTCGGCTGGAGATTTTTTCGCATTGGCTGTTTCAGTAGTTACAAGCTTTTTATCAGAAGCTGGGTAAATTATAAAAAAACCAATTACAATAATGATTACCGCCGCGGCGGCAAATTTTACGATGGGACTTTTAAGAAGAGCCGGCCATTTAACAAAGCGTGCCGGAACTTTTGCTCGCGAGCGAAGTGTTTGAAATTCATCAGGAAACTTTTGCTTGAACTTCTCGGCGTCGAATTCGGGTTTTTTTGTATTGATAGCGCCGGATATCAATTCATCCAGCCATTTATCATTTTTCCGCTCGTTCATGATTACGCCTCACTAAAACCTTGACGCCTTAAATATTCGGCCATCTTTTTCTTTGCTCTTCTCAGCCTGCCATTAATCGCCTGTTCGGAAATGCCAAGAACTTCCGAAATCTGTTCGTAAGATAGGCCGTCATAGTAGCGAAGATAAATCACTTCCCTCGCCGAAGACGATAATTTTTCGAGAGCCTTTCTTACAATTTCCTTTGAATCATTGTGCTGAGATTTATTGATAATTCCCTGGTATCCATCGGCGGTTTTTCCGTCGTTTCGGCGCCGGGCCAAATCTTTCGCCGCGTTTCTGCAAATAGCAGCCAGCCAACCGGCGAATTTCTTGTTTTCCTTTAACTGCGGCAATTTCACCGCAGCTTTCGCAAAGCAAAGTTGTGCCGCATCTTCGGCCAAATCCCTGTCGCCCAGTATCGAATGAGCGATAGCCACCATAGCCGGATAATACCGTCGGGCCAACTGCGTAAAACTATCAGCGTCCCCTTCGATTGCTGCTTTGACTAATTTTATATCCGGCTCGTTGGCCACTTTATTTTCTTTCTCCGGCAATCCGGGTGTCTTATCGCTGAATCAGCATCCATTTCTACAGACTCATATCCACCGGCAAAATGGGCGCAAAAAACTTCATTTTGTAGTTTTTTGGATTATATCCGTTTCCAATGCGCAAAGAATCACTTAATTTCAGGTTTCCGGTATATCTTCATATCCTGATTCGAGAGAGTGTTACGGCAAAAAAGTAATTGACAGACTGCCCCTCCAATCCGAAAATACAGCCGAAATCCAGTTTAGGAGTATAAGTATTATTCTTAGGAGATCGAATATGACGCCTGAAAAGAATCAGTCGGGAAATTCCAGCCAGCAGGTTATGCACATGAATCCACGCATCGAAAAGGACCGACAACTGCTCCTGGATTCCGAGAAAAAAGGCAAAGGAGCGACATTTCTGGCGTATTTGCGATTATCCGGCCCCGGCTGGCTTCAAAGCGGTATTACCTTAGGCGGCGGCTCGCTGTCTTCGAGCCTTTACTTAGGTGTGCTGGTGGGTTTTAGCTTCATGTGGCTCCAGCCGCTTGCGATGATATTAGGCATCATTATGCTCAGTGCCATCGCTTATGTGACTCTATCGACGGGGCAGCGTCCGTTACGAGGCATTAATCAGCATGTTAGCCCTGTGTTAGGCTGGGGGTGGCTGCTTGCATCGATGGTGGCAAATCTTGTCTGGTCGCTGCCTCAGTTCGCGCTCGGAACAGCAGCGTTGCGGCAGAATCTCCTGCCGAGCCTGATAGGCCCGAGTGTAATGGGCGAGATTCCCGGCAAAATGATTGCCGGAGTTATATTTCTGGTAATCGCGCTCAGCGCGAGCTTTACCTACAGTGCCGGCGGCAGAGGCGTCAAGGTATTTGAAATACTTATTAAGACAATTGTGAGCATTATCGTTTTAAGTTTTGTCGGCGTCGTTATTAAGCTAAGCCTCGAAGGAAAGATTCTATGGGGCGAAATATTAGGTGGGCTTATTCCCGACTTAAGCCTGTTCGTCAAACCGACCGACAAAATAATGCCGCATATTCAACAGGTCGCTGAGCCTTTCCAGGCGTTTTGGACGAATATGATTGTTGGCCAGCAGCGGGACGTGATGATAAGTGCCGCGGCGACCGCGGTCGGAATTAATATGACGTTTTTACTGCCGTACTCGATGCTCCGAAAAGGCTGGGACAAATATTTCCGCGGCCTGGCGATTTTCGATTTATCAACCGGACTTTTTATCCCCTTTATTATAGCAACTGGCTGTGTCGTTATCGCTTCGAGCAGTCAGTTCCATGCTAAAACAGCAGTTGGTTTTCTCGGGGAGAAAGATGAACAGGGTGAGTTAATCAAACCCGCTCCGAATCTTTTAGGGCCCTATAACGGTTTATTGAGTGACAGAGCACTTAGCGAATTGGCGTTATCAGATGAGAGATTCGAAAAGGTAAAAACATCCGGTTTTGAGGTTTTTACAGAAGAAGAGCAGGCGGAACTGAAAGCCATCTTGAAGGCCAAAGTGGAGACTTTGCCATTGGCCGATAAGAGAATGGCGGCGATGCTGGTCAAGCGTGACGCCTTTAATCTGGCCGATACGCTGGCGCCGCTGACCGGCCCGGTGATTGCCCAGTATCTTTTCGGTCTGGGTGTTATCGGGATGGCATTGAGTGCGGCAACGATGCTGATGACGATCAACGGGCTTTGTTTCGCCGAGCTGTTGGGCAAACCGCCGCGGGGCTGGCCGCAGAAAATCGGAAGCCTGATGGTATGCGTCGGGGCGCTCGGGCCGTTTTTCTGGAAAGACGCGGCACCGTATCTTGCTGTACCGACTTCTGTTTTCGCAATGGTGCTGCTGCCTATCGCATACTTCGCATTTTTCCTTTTAATGAACCAGAAGAGTTTCCTCGGTGACAATATGCCGCTCGGCGGCAAACGAATTCTCTGGAATGTTCTTATGGCTCTGGCCGCCGGCGCCGCGTCGTTCGGCAGTATCTGGAGCCTCTGGTCGAAACTACAATGGTGGGGTATAGGATTGCTTGTAGGTTTTATCGTCCTTTGTGTTGTTGTCCATTACCTCCGTCCTAAAGGGAGGACAGCATGACAAATAAACAATGGGATAAAATATTGGCTGTAATAAACGGTAAAGCGGTTAATCCCTTACCGGTAGGCTTCGTGATTGACAGTCCCTGGCTTCCCGGCTGGGCTGGAATGTCTATGCTCGATTATTTTTCCAGTGAGCAGATGTGGTTCGAGGCCAATCTGAAGGTTATTCGGCAATTCCCGGATATTATTTTCCTGCCGGGATTCTGGTCCGAATTCGGTATGTACACGGAACCATCTGCTTTCGGGGCGAAAAGCTCGTGGCAGGAAAACGAAATGCCCTTCCCACAGAAGGTCATTACCGATATCAATCAGGTTGCTTCGCTGGATAGGCCCGACCCGAGAAAGAACGGTATGCTGCCTTTTGTCCTGAATCGACTTAAACATTATCAGTCGCAAATCGAGGACGAAGGTCATGCTATTAAATTCGCGGTTTCGCGTGGACCTTTGAATATAGCCTCTTTTCTGATGGGCAGCACGGAATTTTTGATGGCTGTTCGCACCGACCCCGACCAGATAGAGAAGCTGCTCGGTACGGTGACGGATTTCATCGTTGACTGGCTTGAGGTTCAAATCGAGACTTTCCCCTCAATTGACGGCGTTTTTATTCTCGACGATATCGTGGGTTTTCTCGGAGAGCAGGATTTTAACGGTGCCGCCCTGCCGTATCTCGAACGAATTTTCAAAGCATTCGACGTCGGCGTGAAATTCTTCCATAACGATGCCAGAGGGCAGGTATGCGCGCCTTATCTCGAGCAAATCGGGATTAACCTGTTCAATTTCAGCTTCAATCATCCCATTTCTCAGATGAAGCAGCTTACGAATAATGCCGTCACTCTGCTCGGGAACATTCCTCCTCGTGACACCCTCGAACAAGGGACCGCCGAAGCTGTCTTTGACAGCGTCAAGTCGGTTATTGCGGACGCCGGAGAAAACAGCCGCTTAATTCTATCATGCGGCGGTGGAATGCCGTTCGGCGTTTCCTCGGAAAATATCGAGGCTTTTCTATCGGCGGCCGGATATCATTAAGCGGGATTAATACGAGCAAATTCGCCGCTTTGTTATTGCCGCTGAAAAAAAACGCCGCTAATCGAACGGAAGCTTCACGCCGCCTTTCTCGGTTTTGATAACATTCGATTTCGAGCCGACAGGTTCCTGTTTAGGCATTTCCTTTACCCGGCAGACAAAACCTTTGGAAATATCCGTCATTTCACCATCGATTAGTTTGGCATACGATAGGGTAGGGGCCACTCTCTGAATCTCTATCGTAGCGACGAGACTTTCGGTTGTCCCCAACGATTCGTTCGTATCGGAATCGAATATTTCCTTGCCCTGCTTGAACACCTCCAGCAGCATACCTTTGGTCATTCTTTCGCCGCCCTGGTTCAGAATTATCACGCCGTCATCCCGCTGCAATTCGGCGATTTTAATCGGGTACACCCTGTCGATAATAGCTTCGATAACCTCGTTGGCTATAATCGTCAGAAATGCGTCCCGCACCTGCGCCGGGTCCCACTGCCTCGGGTCCTGCTCGTCGGCAAGTTTTCTGACATCGTCGTTCTCAAGATATTTTTGTGCCGTTGACGAGAGGACAACCTGCTTTGTAGAGCTGTCAACGAGTCGATAATTGAAGCGGAATCTTGCCTTGTACTCACTGACTGTATATTCGGCGGCAGCCAGACGTTTTTCTATTCTCTCGATAGAGGCCTGAGTGATAGTCCCTATAAGAAGGTATTCGGCGCCGAGAGTTTCGGCAAGTTTTGCCTGCTCGCCGAGGGGGGCGTCGAAGGAAAGGAGCATTTTCTTCTCGCCGACAAAGTCCCTGATACTTTCACGGTCAAGAACGGCGAATTTATTTGTCTGGGTCAGATCCATTACAAGTCGTTGTGAAAACAGCGACGAAAGAGTCTCTCCGGGTATCTGAAGGTTCAGGAACCGGTAGCTGTTGCTCATTGTTTTGACGGGCATCAGAGCAATTTTGACTCTCGATGTCAATCCGCGGGAGCTGTAGTCGTAAACATCGACCTTGAGCTTAACCTGATAAGTGTCCTCGTCGATTTGCTTTTCTTCGAGGACTTCGTAGCTTTTGATAAGGCCTCCTATTTCGGTTGTGTAAACAGTTCCCCGTGTCGAAAAATCCATCGAATCGATATCGATACTTCTTTGTCCCGGCTGAAACGTATTGAAATCGGCGCTTGTGCCGCTGTAGCCGAATTCGTAATTGGCCGAATCGACTTTGACACCTCTTGTCTGTTCGATGGCTCTGTACAGGGCGTTTTTCATGGCCTGGTCCCTATTGCGGCCCTGGCCGATGACTTCGCGGGTGACAGTATTTCTTGTGGTTGGCCGCAGAAGGCCTTTTGCCGCTTCGGGCTTGCCGGAAGTATCCTGGCCCGTCGAAACCGCCGCCGAGACGAGAATCAGAGACAGCGCGTAAATATATATCATCTTTTTCATCTTTTCATTCTCCGAAAGATTAAACTTTCAAACAGAATTACCATGCCACGGATCTTTGGGGGCCTCTCTTGCCGACAATCACTTCTTCCTGCCAGAATGAAAGCCCCGTTTTAACTTCACTAAGCTCAAGCTGGAAGTAATATTCCACCTGCTGTTTACTCCGATCGACTCTGATGTTTCTCTGGAGGATTTTGCCTGCTATAGTCAGCTCTGGCGCAATCAAAGTTTTTTTGGCTGCCGTCGTGCTCTGGTCGAATTCGTCGGAATCTCTTAGCTCTCTTGCGTCTTGAAGGAGTTTGTCGGAGCCAGGTCCCACTGCAGCGGTGAAAACGCCTAAACCGCTATTGGTAATCTCTCTTTCGATTTTAACCATGAGCTGGTCCGTATCAATTCGCTGCATTGTATCGTTTTTGATTCTACCGGTTGCTATGACATACCTGCTGCCATCCTGTTTTTTCAGTCTTCCAGAGCTGAACAAGGATTCAAGCAAAGTGCTCGCGGCCTCGTCGAAGTTCCTGTAGTCCAGGGCCATAACGGCTTTGCCGTCATCGTTAATGACATCGATATTCGTGACTTGCTCGCCGCAGCCCGCGGTAAAAAGGCAAACCAACATTACGAAATTAAATATTTTTGTTTTCATATTTTACTCCCATTTTTTAGTATCCATTGTGAAATCTACCGCTTCCGTTCTCGAAGCGACGGCCTTAAAGCTGAAAGTCGTTTTACCTGTTGCAGAAAAAGCCTTCCACGTACTGGTTTTTGTGTCAATCGGAAGGCCATCGGAATCCAGCCATGTGACTTTATATCTGAACCGCCTGGTGTTGTACGATTCGTTATACCCGACGATAAAAAGCTCGAGAAAACCGGCGGCGTTCCTCCGCGTTACGGCCTCTTTAACTATAAGGCCTTCGCCCGTCAGGGCGCTGAAGGCGTGCGTGACCGGCCTGGTGACAATATTGCTGGCCAGCGTGTCACTTCCAACGCCTTCTCTCATGTGGATTCTCGAATCACCCTGCTTGGAGCAGCCGCAGGCCAGAATCATCAACGTTATTAATAAGATTCCTGACTTTTTCATATCGTTTCTCCATAAAATTAGTTGCAGTTCCTTAATATGTAATTATATCGTAAACCGGTTTCGCCGACCGGAAGGGTATTCTAACATAGACCAGTGCATTATTACAAGCAGGTATTTCTATTTGAAAAGATTGCCCGCCCTGAGGCTCTATCGTTATCTTTCTGTCTGCCGGTATGGCAAACCTGGCTACCTGGAAATCCTTGGGCAGGGTCGACCATATTCTTACATCGGCCGCCGTCGTGGCGAAAGTATAGGCGGCGACAAGAAAGGAAGCGAGTGTTGCCTTGGAGTCGTCCTTTTTCTCTAAGGCGTACTGGGCGACCGCTTTCGATGTCGTCGATATGATAGCCCTGGTCAGAGTAGCTTTGAAGTCCTTCTCGAATTCCGTCTGGATTACCCTGTCCATATCCGCTACCTGTTTGGTCGAATAATTACCGTCGGCGGTTTTTATCAAAAGGCCGGGATATGCCTGCTCTCTGAATTCGAGTCTCGGTAGAGCAATCCCTATATATTTTATCTTCTTAGTATCGACGAAAAGAGGTATGTCGATTCTGAATTCGTCTTTAACCGGGCCCATACCGTTTTCGAATATCACCCATACCGTATCCGTCAGTCTTTTCCGGCTGTCCAGGATTTGATCGGTGATCGCCAGGTCCTGGGCCAGATACTCGTTGTCGCCTACCATGCCGTAGGCTTCCTTAAATAACGGTGCAGCTTTCGAGTAGTCGCCGTCGAGATTGAAGAAAACTCCGGCGATGTAAGTCGCGAAAGGATTTACAAAATCCGGGTATGCCTGGAAATTGTATATACCCGGATACTGCTCGGCGATTATTTGCTCGATTTCGGGATTTTCGACGTTCTTTTTTACTTGTGAATCTTTTTTCTCCTGCTCTTTGTCCAGCTCGTTTTGCAGCTTCGCTATTTCCTTTGCGAATTTTTCTCTTGCCCTTCTCTGCCGGTCAAGCGCCCTGTTGAATTCCACTCTTGCCAGGTCGTTCTCGCCGAGGGCCATAAAGTTCAGGGCCTTGTATGTATTGATCATTATGCCGTCGTATTCCCTTCCCGTATAAGGGATGATATTCTCGTTTACTGCGATTGCCGCCGCGGAATCGACCGTTGTGTTTTGATAATCGAAGAAATTCAGCATTTCTTCCGATTTGTCAAAGTATTCGTTGCTCTGCTGATGGTTTTGTTTTAATCTCTCGATGCTTCCGAGCTGCATGGACCACAACAAATCTTCCGCCTTCGGATTTTTGCTTTTACTGATTTTTGATCGGGCTATCTTAACGGAATCTTCGAGGCAAAAGTTATTCATGCAGCCGGTCTTGAAAGCGTTATTGAACTTCAGGAGGTCGTTTTTGGGAGCGTTGCATCCGGTGATAAAAATCGCCGCGATTAAAAACAAACCAAAAATATGACTGTTATATTTTTTGTTCATTGTCCACGCTGTTTTTGCCGTAACAGTATCATACTTAATACACTTATGAGTTCATCGGCAATATCGTATGTTTAGAGACATAAATTCTTCCCGTAGCTCCCGCTTTACAACACCTGTTTTTATTACGTTGATTTTAAGCTTTCGCGATACTATCAGAAATCCGCTTAAATCGCAATAAGTTAGTTTCGGGATTTTTCAGGTATGATTATTGAAGACAGTCGATACCAAGTAAAAAAGGCCGGAAGATTTTTACTCCGGCCTTTTTGAATTTCTTCTGTACCGACGTAATGCGGCAAATCGTAATCTTCTTACCAGCTCATTGTCGATCTTATCGGCAGGCTGGAACATATGCTTTTTACTATTCGTTGAATTTTCTGTTCCTCGTCCGGCGACAGGGCGGGATTAACTTCTCCGCCGAACAGCTCGGCTATGGGCCCGCTGTTTAAATCGTACTCGCTGCTTCGGGATGTGCCGCCGCTTCCGGTAAAGACTCCCATGAGTGTTCCGGAGACGGTTTGCCCCGCTCTGCCTGAGCTTTTACCCATCCAGATAATACTGCCGTCTTCGACATCGATCAGCTTCGCGGTCATTGTAAGTTTTTCTTCGAAGCGTGGTATTTCTATAACCATGACAACGGGAACCTTCAGAATTGCTCCAACTTCCGTTGCCGCTTCGACGGATGAAAGACTTGCCGCCTCGATATTCTGATCTCTCAGCGCCGCGCGAACCTGCGCCCGTCCAATAGGAGAAAAGCCGTTATCCAGCAATTCCATCGCGAAGAAATCCGCAATTTGATCCTTGGCTGTTTCACTTTTTACCGAGCCTTCTATGGCTACGATTGCGATTTTCTCAACGCTGTTAAAATCATAGCTGGATCTAAAGGAGCTGGTTCCCCCTGCGATGCAACCACCGGCAATCAGAACAGCTATTGAACAGATAAATACAAAGATTTTCATCACCTATACCTCCCACATAATAATTAGGGTGAGTTCTCAATATGTTGTATAGTATATAAGAATCCCACAAAATTGTCAACGCTTTTTTATTGAGCGAATCGCCACACCTTGATTTGGCCCGATATGTAAAGAGATTATCGGCTTTTGCTGCTTTTAACGAATAAAAAAATTGCCGGTTATTTTTGCCGCCGTAAGCTTTTTTACTCGTATTTTGCCGGTTTGTCGCTTGAACGGGAAAATCGAAACCAGTATTCATTCTTCGCTCGAAAATCGAGTTTCCATGCCGCGAGATGGTTTGATCATGTTGCTTTATGAATAATAGCCGTTCGTATAGCCGTTTTGGACTTTGGGTCGATTCGGCCATTTTAAAACATCGAACATAAATTCACTGGCCTGTCTTATCATAACCTCGGGCATACAGGGACACATCTCGAGAGAACCGATTACGTCGTTGCCGTATTTACTGAGTGTCTCAAGCAGATAATCCCAGTTTTCCCGCGGCAGTCCTCCCTGTAAACCGGGTGGGACATGGTCGTCTATCTGCCCATAATTATCCGTCAGGTGCAGATGGGCCACTCTCGGGGCCAGATGGGTAACATATTCCATGAACGAGTATTCTTTGTCGAGATTTGCATATCCGGTATCAAGACAGTACCATAATGATTTGAATCTCTCGCCGAGCTGTCTGAGTAGCAGCAATCGACCTGTTTCGAGACAAATTTTGACGTCGTTCTGCTCGGCCGATTTGACAACTTCCGCCGTAAAGCCCGTGCCGTTAAGCTCAGTGCCGTCCGGGATGCCGATACTGGGAAGATCGGTAACGATATTTGCGTTAAGCAGCTTGGCGCATTCTATCTGTTCGTTCCATTGTTCCAGCGTAGGATTATCGTCACGAGAACGCATAACCACCAGCATATCCTGTGTGGCCGAGGCCAATCTCTGCCAGTTACGTCGGTCGTATCTGCACTCATGCTGGCCCTTTATATTTGGCCATAGTTCTATGCCGAAACCAAGGGAATTCAAAAACTGGCATTCCTGCTCGAATGAAAGCGGGTGCTCGCGACCCCAGAATATCATAGTTGAGACAACATAGTTGATTCGCATTCTTTAACTCCATATACGGACAATATCTCTCTGCATTATGCAGAGGCTTTCATATTATCGAACAAAAAAAGGGGCATATTCAATGTTTGTAGATAAAAGGTAAATATATTCGTCGTTTGATAATTTTTTCTTTGTTTTCGAGGCTGATATTGCGGATCGGAAAGCGTTTTGTCCATGGTCGGAATGCTTAAGATAATTAAGTCTCGATAAAATCATCCAATGCGGCAATAACCTGCTTATTTACAATCGGATATGCATACACTACCTGAATTGTCCTAATGATAAAATATCGAATGAGAAGAGGCATAGTTGCCCATATTAACATTTGAGATGGCAGGCTTTTTATCGCGGCAGCTTCCTTTTCCTATTTATTGTTTCCTGTAAATAAAAATTGATATTATAGGACATTTCTTTTGACAAATAATTACCAGGATTGTATTTTAGTTTTATGTATACGGAGGAGTGGTGTGAAAGCTTTCTTTAGAACATATCGAGCTTTCCACTACAAAAGTTAGATTTTGTTTGAGGGTATTAAGATACGGAAAAATACAAGCCGGATGTTTTGTTTCAGTCATTTTAAATTTAAGGAACTCTGAATAAGCCAAGTGCGTCATTTTTGTATTATAGTAATTGTGGACAGAGCTTTATGAATTCCAAATATTAAAGCTAAGGTCTTATGCTGTAAACGTATATCAAACGGATTTATAGTAATCCCAATAAATGGAAGGGAAAATATCATGACCTTTAATGGCTTTCTGAGTGATTTAGTTCGATACGGTTCATTATTATTTAATCAAGTCGTATCCACAGGTTGGGGCTTACTGGTAATATCAGTATCGATTTTGATTCTTCCGGTAATTATTTTCCTCAAAAGAAGAAAGATGCGTTGCAAAGAAATAGCCGCATTTCCTGTACAGAAGCAGGATATGCCGCAAAAGGTTACTGAGAAGGATAAGTGGGAAAAGGGCAAAATTCGTATTAAAAAACTCCTTTATGAAATGACTGAAGATATGCCGGGCGTCGAAATTTTGAATACCGATTCCGTCCGCTTCTCGAATGGTAACAAAAGCGATTATTATGGTATTTCCGTTCAAAAGCGTCCTCAAAGAATATCGAAAGAGCGTAACATCCAGAAGAGCCGCCCGAACAATTCATGTGCTCCTTTGGATCTTCAGGAACTTCGTGATGTAGCTTTGCTGGCTAAAAATCTCAGGTCGCGCGGTCATCACCGGATTCGCACCTGAGAATTTGTGCCGTTGCCGGGAAACAACTTCGTTTTCCGTTTTCTTTCATATTTACTATAAGTTATCCCAAAATCCCCTAATTATGCGATATCAGTGTTGAAAACGCTG
>JAFGBG010000186.1 GCA_016933295.1 Sedimentisphaerales bacterium
ATACCGTTCTAAATTCTCAAACGGTTGATATTTGGATCATTAGAATTTTGAATTTGTTTAGGGTTTAGAGATTAGAATTTCGGATTTTGTTTGGTATTTTGCCACCTATCCCTATACCTATCTTCTACATTTGTTATTTCCAGCGGAGGTTGTTAAGCTCTTCTTCGGTGCGGATGAATTTGACTGTGCCGTCGTTGAGTAAAACACAGCCACCTTTGGGATCGTGGTTGTCGAAGGTAAAAAGTGACTGCTTGTCCCCAAGGGACGAAGCAGTCATTCTGAGCGAAGCGAAGAATCTCTCTTTTGTAAAAATAAGCTCTGTCCCTCGTTTCTCCTATTAAAGACCACCGGTTACGCTCCTGATAAAATATGCCTCTGAGATTCCCTCATCATATATCAAGATATATGTAATGACATGAATAGGATTATTGGTATTTCTATTTATTTTGTAAGCATAGAAACGCGCTTTATGCCACTGATCCGGACTGAACCAATCAGGTTTGATATGCCCATTTCTATCTTTGTCTAAAGGCACTGCATCTTTCGTGCTACCACGCACGTATGTTGTCGTTCCATCAAAGGTATATTTGTCTTTATTTTCATCTTCATATGTCCAAAACAATGCACCAATCTCTGTATCAATTTCCCATCTACTGTATTCTACAAAGGGTTTAGCTTCAAGAATAGTCTTTATATCTTCATTATTAATTTTGAAGTTAATGACATAAACCGGATCAGAAAAAGACTCTGGGCGATTGATTTGAAGGTCTGCCACAGATTTTGGAATCGGATCTAATATAAATTTTTTGAAAAGTTGATAATCAGAGAGAAATAAATTAGAATCCCTACAACCACTAAAGAGGAAAATGCTTATTAGTATAAACAACGAATAATTAATTTGCATATTTTTATTATTTCTCATAAAAAATTGCCTTCCATTTTTTTAACTTAACCTTTTTTGAAAGAAAAAAACCAAACTAACAATCTTCTTACTTGGGAGTTTTTCAAAATTGAATAATTTTCCTATTATTGAAAATATTGCCATGCAGTCTTCCAAATTCCATTAATATAAGAAATAACAACAGTATGAGTTTCTTTCCATTGCCCTTTGATGTGATATTTTATACCAAGAAGATCGCCTGGAATTTCAATACCTACTTCCTCAAAATCTAGCGGCTCAGTGAACCAATCATCCACATTGAAAGTAGTTCTTATTGTAATAATCCATGTAAATCCATTTCCTAATTTAGTAAATTCTCCAACAACATTAGTTTGTATTTTAAAAGAACCATCGCCCAGCGCCAAGTAAAAAGGTGACCAAACAAAGTACTGGTCATCATCAAAGCTGTATGCTGAGGTATCATTTCTGGTCATATTGGTTTTTATGCTGTCTCCAGGAACCAAATTTTCAAAAATTCCAATACTGTATAAACTACGTTGAATCCATTTAGTATCGATATCTTCTATAATATTGTTAAAAGCATATTGTCTTGCTTTAGCGGTCCAAGTTGGGTCATATATAATCGCATGTAATAAACCTCGATCATCAGTATTAAGATTTACTTCTTTTCCAAAACCTAAAGTGTAACGATACAAATACCATAATCCAGTATGTGCCCTTGGTTGCGTTGTACTAGGAGGACCACCAATCGTAATTCCTCCTAACATACCTGTTGGATCTACCCAATTGACTGGATTATTTCCACAGTATGCATATAGATTCATTGAACTATAGGCCGGATCGGTTTGGAGGAATTTGCCGATATAGGGATTATAGTACCTGGCACGGTAGTAGTAGAGTTCAGTTTCGAGGTCGAATCTTCTGCCTGTGAACATATACGGATTGCCTATCATATCCGAAGGTGTTGTCACTTCCGGCGCTTCTTCTTCCGATGAGAAGGTCAATTCGTTATCCGCTTCGGCGATGTTGCGATATTCAAACTTAAGCCAGTCCGCGGAACGATTTGTGTTGGAGACACGAACCTCATCTATCAGGCCGTCCCAGTTTGCATCCCCGGAAATAACTGTAGAGACATCGTTGACATCATGATCACCTTTACTCGAAGAGCCTATCGATTCTCCATTGCTGTATATATACAAACTGGAACTGTCGTACACTCCGTTAATGTGATACCAGGTATCGGCTGTGAGATATTTATTATAGGTATCCATCTTATATTGAGTGCCGTCGCTCTTAAAACAAACGGTCCAGCCGTCAGACCATCCCTGCCAGCCAATGTAATAATAAAAGCCCTGTGCTACTATCGGCCAGCCAAGCCAGGCGCCGGATTCTTCTTCCAAGTCGTTATTGTTCAATACCCAAGCTGATAATGTAAAGGCATTATCGATATTATCGACACCAAAAAGAGCGGCATAGCCCACAGCATTGAAAGCTCCTCCTCTGCCGATTTTACCGTCGGCGGTGGTTGTTGCGCTGCCGCCCCTGGCGCCGTTACAGTTATTGGAGGTCGAATCTTTTATTTCGCCGGAGGTGCCGTCCCAGGAATCCTCGGAGTAATGCCAGACTCCCAGATAATTATCGTCCCAGACATTATTGGGATCGTCGCCGTTGGAGGCCTCGGAATTGCCATAATATATGTAGATATCGGTAGTTGAGGATGAATTTATTGTAGGGACCTTGACCCAGAAATGCCCTGTGGCATCTCCCGAGTCGATACTGAAAGATTCTTTCTCATGAGGTATCACTGTAACACCATCGGCCAAGGTAAATCTGATATCATCTCCATCGGACTGAGCGTGTGCTCCTATATCCGCATCGGAGGAGATTTTAACATAAAGCGGGAAATCCGTCAAGTCGGAATCGACGTAATCGTTCTGGAGGGTGTAACACATTTTTTAAGGCACATTTTCCGATTTTTACATCCACCGCTGATACTGTTCATTATCGGGCGCCGGTTTTTTAATACCGGACACACAAACTACATCAAATATTACAGAAGCGGCATTTTTTAGCTCAAAATGCAGGAAGTTAAGGTATCTCTTACTGGCACGGCTGTTGCTTTAGTCTTGGGCATGGATATACCAATAAAACACTCAAAACGTAAACGTATCGTACGACGAATTCTCTACATTACTGTCGGGCTCATATTTATTGCCTTAGTGAGTCTGGGTCTTTCCCGCCTGGAGCCGGCCTCGCCGTCTGTGGATCGGCGAACGCTCTATACCGGTGTAGTCAAACGTGGCTCCATGCTGCGCCAGGTCCGTGGAGTGGGAAATCTGGTGTCCGAGGATGTGCTGGTGGTTCCTGCCGCTGTGTCGGGGCGGGTAGTGGAGATTTTTGTCGAGCCGGGAACGATAGTGGATGCCAATACCGAGATACTGAGGTTAGTCAATCCCGAACTACAGCTTCAATGGCTCGACGCTCAGTCGAGACTCAATTCGGCCAATGCTCAGTTGGCTGCCCGCAAAACACAGTTGCAGGACCAGTCGTTGAGTATGGACGCCGAGCAGGCCCGGATGGAGGCCGATATCAGAGAGGCAAAACTCATGCTGGAGGTGGACCAGAAACAGTACGAGGACGAGCTGATTTCGGAACTGAATCTGTCTTTGTCGAAGGCACGGGTCGAGGAGCTGGAAAAACTCTCGGAAATCAGTAAAAAACGGCTTGCTATGTTTCGCGATCAGACGTGCCCGGCACAATTGGCCGAGTTTGAAGCGGCCGTGCAGCAGGCCGAATCACAGTTTAACCTGAGACAAAGCCAGATTGATTCTTTACGGGTTCGTGCCGGAACGTCCGGTGTTTTGGCATCCGTCAGGGAGAAAATAGAATTGGGCCAGTCGGTTTCGGCGGGCACTATCTTGGCACGGATTACCAATCCGAAGCGTCTTAAAGCTCAATTGCGAATTCCGGAAGCCCAGGCCCGCGATGTGGTAATAGGCTTATCTGCGGAGGTTGATACCTATAACGGTACGGTCGTGGGCACAGTTTCCCGCATTGATCCGACGGTTATGGAGGGCAACGTAACGGTGGATATAAAATTAAACGGCGAATTGCCGGAAGGCGCCAGGCCGGATTTATCTGTAATTGGTACGATAGAAATCGAGCGTTTGAACGACATAATATATGTCAACCGGCCTGCTTTTGCCTCCAGTCAAAGCACTGTCGAGCTTTTTAAGCTGGTCGAAGAGGGCAAATACGCGGTGCGAACACGCGTTAAGCTCGGGCGCAGCTCGGTAAATACGATAGAAATCCTGGAAGGTCTTGTGCCGGAAGATGAGGTTATATTGGTTGATATGTCGCAATGGGACGAGCACGATAAAATCAGGTTAAAATAGAAATATAAAAAGAAAGTGGGAATCGAAAGAAGAAATGAGTACTTTTATTAACGATATCAAATACGCTTTTCGTCGGTTGCGAAAGAGCCCGGGATTTACACTTATTATCGTATTGACCCTGGCCATCGGGATCGGGGCCATTACCTCTATGTTCAGTGTCGTCAATAGGGCTCTTCTAAATCCCTTTCCGTACCCGGATTCGGATCGTTTGGTTAGGGTGTTTAATAACCCGAGAGGTAGAAGATTGCATTATCCTTTATCCATTCCCGATTTCCTGGATTGGCAGAAACAGAGTCAATCCTTCGAATGTCTGGGATTGGTGCATTCTGCCGGATATCCTTCCAATGTTTCGCTTGGGGAAGGATCCTCCCGAGTGAAAACGTTGATCGCCTCCTCAACGTTGTTTTCTGCATTGGACGTTAAACCTGTTTTAGGGCGGATGTTTTCCGCTGAAGAGGACAAGTACAATAGTGACTTGATGGCACTTTTGTCGTACGATTTATGGCAAAGTCAATTTGCGGCCGATCCGAATA
>JAFGBG010000187.1 GCA_016933295.1 Sedimentisphaerales bacterium
ATTTTTGCGCAAGCTCTTTGATAACAAGTAAATATGTAGGCTGTTTTAGGGTTGAAGTCAAGGTAAACGAAGCCAATCCTTCGGCAAGGTCAGGACAGGTCCGGCTTCGTCAAAGACTTCGCCGGGATAAAAAAGTCAGTTTTTAGAAAAGTTTGGTGCTATCGAGAATGAAGTTGACCGGGCCGTCGTTGATGCTGCTTACGTGCATGTGTTCGCCGAAAACGCCCTTCTCTACCGGGACATCCGATGCGCTTATAAGCCGGGCGACTTTTTCGTAGAGCTGCTGGGCCAATGCCGGTTCGGCAGCGGCATCGAAACCGGGCCTGCGGCCTTTGCGGCAGTCGCCGTGGAGTGTAAAATTGCTGATAAGAAGAATCGCCCCGCCGATATCCTGAACGCTCAGGTTCATTTTGCCGGCCTCATCGGCGAAGATTCGCAGGTTCACGAGCTTGTCGGCCATGAACTGGGCATCCGTTTCAGTATCGCCCTGACCGACACCGAGATAGACGAGCAATCCATGATCGATTCGTCCGACAGACTGGTCATTGACTTTAACCTCGGCCTCTAAAACTCGCTGGCAAACAAACCGCATAGCTATCCTTTATAGTATTAAAACCAGGGTTTTGATGTTGTTCTGCGGATATGAAGCTCATCTATAAAACCAATACCTTTGTGGGTGACAAGATAGAGCACCAGATCGGCGATTTCTTCCGGCCGCATAAGGTCTTCGCTTTTCAGGTCCGGGCGAACCTGCGGAATCAGATCCGTATCGACTCCGCCGGGACAAATCAAATGAACGCGTATATTTGTGCCGTTCAGCTCCTCGGCCAGTGACATCGTCATCCCGCGAACGGCATGTTTCGAGGCGGTATAGGCACATTGAAGCGGATAGCCTTTGACCCCGACAACAGAGGAAATGTTGATAATATAGGACGTTGAGGATTTTTTCAGCAAAGGCAGTGCTTCGCGGCAGAGAATAAACGGCGCAGTAGCATTAACCTGCAGACAGCGATTCCAGTCTTCGGTTTTCGTCTGCTCGAATTTTGAAGAATGTGTTATGCCGGCGTTGTTTATGAGAATGTCAAGTTGTCCGAATTTGTCACTGACGGTTTTCACCAGGTTCTTTATGGAATCTTCCTGTAAAAGGTCGGTGACTACAATTTCCGCCTTAGAGTCGGCTTGCTTTACCAATTCGGCGGCTTCTTTAAGTTTGGCAACCGAACGTGCGGCTAAAACTACCGTTGCATCTTCCCGGGCCAAAGCGACGCTTATCGCCCTGCCGATTCCCCTGCTTGCTCCAGTTACTATTGCGATTTTACCGGCTAATTTCCCTGCCATTATTTCTAACGCCTTGTCCCTCTTGTTCCCCGGCTGCCGCGTCTGCTTGTAGTTTCCCCCTGGGTAGCATCTGTCTGGCCGGTTTGTTCCTGTTCCTGTTGAGCCTTGATTTTTTCCTCCTGAATATATCGATTCAATTCGTCATATCGCAGTTTTCTGGCTAACAGCAGGCCGTCAATAGTCGCTGTGGTTTTTTTGGCGTTCTCTTGTTCCGAGATTGTTCGCAGAGAAATAAAATCGGTTTTTATTCTTTCGTTGATTGCCGTGAATAATTCAATTTTGCCGTCGTAATCCTGAACATCCGCCTGCAGCCATTGCTCGATTTCATTTTGCTCTTCGATGTCAACCGGCTCCTGAGGCTCGTTGTTTTCTCCGTTGGCGTTCGTGCCGTAATCACCGCCGCGGCGAGAAGTACCGGCTCCTTCCGTGCCGGACCGGGAGCGGCCTCCTCTGGATCGTGTACCCGTTCCTCTGGAGCCTCTTGACGATGTCCTGCCGCGTGTGTTGGTGTTGGTGTCGGTGCGATTTAGCTGTTCTTCCTGGCTTTGATCTCTCAATTCTCTGACAATAGCTCTTGTCCTGGAATTTCTCAAGGCCAGGAGACCGTCGATTCTTACGGCCGTATTGTTTGCATCCTCCTCAAGAGCTGTTTTCTTTATTAATCCTATTTCCTGTTCCAGCTGTCGCTGGATGTTTCTGACAAGTGTAAGTCTGTTGTCACTTCGTATGTCACGCCACCGTCGCATTATAAGCCGGCTTTCCGAATCTACTGTTTCAATTGTCTTTTCCAGACCTTCATAAGTTTTGATTCTTGCTTTGATTTCGTTGGGATCGGCGAGTGGATCAATTTGATTCGCATCTTCGGCTGTTTCCTGTATGTTTCCTGGCCGGCGTTGATTTTCCATTTCTCCTTCAAATAACATGTCACTTCTTTCCGGGACGATACGCTCGTTACGGGATTCGTTGGTATTACCGTCCGAGCTTGTATCCGTAGCTCCGTGTGCGATAAGAACCTCGGCAATTTCAGTACGACCTCTTTTTCGTGCTATCGATAAGGGGCTTTCGGACTGCAAGTCAACGATGTTGACGTCCGCTCCCTTTTCGATTAAAAGCTCCAATACTTCCTTTTGACCTGAATTTGCCGCAAGAAAAACCGCTGTTCTGCCGAAACCATCGACCGAATTAATATCAGGATTTTTTTCAAGTATTAATTGAATGATTTCTCTGTTTTGTTTATTTACGGCCATGTGTATAGGCGCATCGCCTTGGCTGTTTTTTTTGTTAATATCTAATTCTTCCGAAAGAAGTGACCTGACTCTTTCGATATCGTCTCTTTCGATTGCCCGTTGCAGCAAAAGAAAAGGATCTCTACTTATTTGATTTGCATAAGAAGAGAGATTGTCGATGCATAAAAAAGAAAATATAAAGACTGATAAAATAAAAATGCGTTTCACGATTTATCCTCCGAATATATCCGATTAATATTGTAGATTCATAAAAGTATTTTTTATTATTCGATTTAAATATCTTTATTTCAATAGCTCAATTATACAAAATATTCGTTATTTTTTGAATGTTAAAACAACCGAAACATGTCATCTTTTTCAAGCTTCTTCCTGATAAGCCAATCCAAGCCTTTCCGTAATGCCGTCGAATTCATCCAGGGAAAAGAATTCGATAATAATTTTTCCTCTTTGTCCGTTTTTTTTCGTCTCGATACTGACTTTTGTTCCGAGCTCTCTGCTGAGTCTCATTTCAAGATCCTGTATGTGCGGCGGTTTCGAGCGAATCGTTGTAATTTGTTGATTAGCACCTGCAAGATACCTTCGTACCAGTCTTTCGACTTCTCTTACGCTCAGCCGCCCCGCCATTGCCCTATTTGCAAGTTTTCGCCGAAGCTCGTCCGTCGGAAGCGCCAGAATAGCCCGAGCATGGCCCATACTCAGTTTTTCCTCAGCCAGCATCCGTTTTATTTCCTGCGGTAAGTCAAGTAGACGCAAGTAGTTAGCTACTACAGAGCGATCCTCTCCGAGTCTTTTTGCAGCTTCGGTTTGATTTAGAGAAAAGGCATTTAGATAATCACGATATGCCATTGCACGCTCGATTGGATTCAAATCTACACGATGTATATTCTCCACGAGAGACCATTCATGTAATTGCTCGTCTGTTGCCTGCCGAACAAGGGCGGGAATTTTCTCTAATGAAGCCAATTTTGCTGCTCTGAAACGACGTTCGCCGGCAATAAGCTGATATCCTCCTGATCCCGGCCGCACAATAACCGGCTGGATTACACCATTTGCCTTTATGGATTCGACAAGGTCATTGAGTTCCTGCTCATTCCAAACAGTCCGAGCCTGGTAAGGATTTGGAGATATAGAATCGAGCTTTAGCATTCTCAAGGATTCATTTAACTCTTTATCCTGTGGGAAGTTAGAGCCATCATTACGGTCCGATAAGGAATTGCCGATACTGCTCCTCTCGTTTATTATAGGACTTATTAGTGAATCCAATCCTCTTCCAAGATGTTTAGGCTTTTCTCTCTGTGCATTTGTCATATTTGGCGCTCCTTCGTAAAACCTGTCTTTTCCTTGATATGTAGCTTGTTTCTGCTCGATAAATAAAAGAGTTAATATAAACAATATCTCGGATTTTCCAACGAAATTTCTATAATTTTACGAGAAAAAAAGTGGTTTTTCTTAAAAAATGTTTCACGTGAAACACATAAAAATGTAGGAAAACGACTAAAATAAGTATCTGCATTTGCCTCTACTTTTTTATCTTTTCATGCGTCCTTTTGCAATATGAATAAGAAATAGTAATCTACTTTGATCTGATAAAGATCATTATTAATTCAAATAAGCTTATTAAAATACGGCATAAATTCTCGAATATTTGAAAACTGATATGTTTAAATTTAAGAAAAAGGTTTCTTCTTAATTTCATGATTCGTATCATCATTTACAATTTAACTCATAGAAATATCCAATTACTCTTTTCAGAGATTTTTTAAAAAAGGTAGAAAATCTTATATTCATTTTGAAGTCTATTTTTTTCGTATATCGATTTCTTTGCTGTTTCACGTGAAACAATAAGCAATCAAAAAAACATTTTATTAAAAAGAAAAAAGATATAGGAAAAAGACATTTTAATTTTACGCCGCAATTCTACGGGCCTCAACCCTTAGAAGAAGTTGTCCGAAGTAGATGGACTGGCGTAGCCCGAAACGGCAATTCAATGTGTTTTAAATCGTGGTTGTTTACTTAATAAACGTTTTAAGAATATAAAAATGAAGTTTATATCTGAATATTCGTTTAATCTTCAATAATGTCAAATGGATCTAAATTAGCGGAAAAATATTTATATTAAAATGAAATGATAGTAAAAAGATCTAAGAAGAAATATTCTATTCTTATCTATATATATCCACTATAACCAGGAATTCTCAAGTGAAGTCAGATGGCATAGTTTTCTTTCATATGAAGTTTGTTGTATATTTTACATACTTTGTAGTTTTATCAAATTATTTATGATCAATAATTATTGCAAAGATGAAGCAGGGGGGAGTGAGTTAATTATAAAAATATTAATTACGTGATTATCTTGATAAATTATTCTTTTATAATAAAAAGTAATAATATATCATCCCTAAAGGTATTGTTCTAATGACGTATTTCAATAAAATCAAAGCAGGAAACGTTAGAATGAAATGATTATTTTGGAATACTTGATTAATGAAAGCAAAATCTAATGACCGATAATATGCGTGATATCTTAGTTGCTACGACAAATCCGGGAAAGATAAAAGAGTTAAGAGCCTGTCTTTCAGCGAAAGTTAATTGGTTGAACATTGCTGATTTTGGAAATATTGTCGAAATCGAGGAAGACGGAGATACTTTCTCTGAAAACGCCAGAAAAAAGGCTACAGGCTATGCAAAATCAACAGGCTTATGGACTCTCGCCGACGATTCGGGTTTGGTTGTCGATGCTCTTGGAGGAGAACCGGGGGTAAAATCTGCAAGGTTTTCCGGCGAAAAACTGACATGCAAAGACAGGACTTTAATCGATCACCGAAACATTGCAATGGTTCTGAAGCTAATGAAAGATGCCCCTGAAGAAAAACGTGCGGCGAGATTTGTTTGCAGCCTTTGCCTTGCAAGTCCTATAAAAGTGCTCATTGAAACACAGGGAATTCTGGAAGGGCGGATAACTATGGAGGAAATCGGAACGAACGGCTTCGGCTACGACCCGATTTTTTATCTGCCGCACTTAAAAAAAACAGTTGCTCAGCTTACGCCGGAGGAGAAAAATAAAATTTCTCACCGCGGCAAGGCAATAAAAAATCTCGAGCCGCTTTTAAAAGAACTTCTTAAAAACAGTTAAAAAACCTGTTTTCAAATTTTAACAGATATTTTGCTTAATATCCAAAAACAAATGAAGCAGGGGGCTTTCTTTGCATTAGTAATCTTTGAATCCCCCCATCCATTCGGGCCAGTCTTCGGGCTGCACTCCGCCGGCTCGTGTCCAGGGGCCTGCCGTATTGTAGTCTTTATACCATTTCAAGGTCCAAAGCTCTTTAAGCCCGATCTTTCTTACCGACCAGTCAAGAAAAAGACCATTGACATTTCCGTAATGCCGATTTATACAAAATGAGTTTGTTATGAATCTTTCTTCAAATTCTTCAGATGGCGGACCTTGCAATTCGTTAATAATACCAACACGATAAGTGCTATCAAGAAGCAAAGGGATATTATTACAATTCTTAAGCTTATAGATGTTCCATGAGTCCACCCATACGAATGGAGATAAGTCTCTCATATTAGGATCGTTAGCTAAATAGTAATTACAACCATAACTGCCTTGTTTTTCCACATGCTCCCAAGGCTCAAATGTTGATCCAGTAGGCGTATTATTTGTTTTTTTTACTGCCATGGGACAAAATAGGATTTTTCGGGTATTTATATTAAAAATGTCTTGATCCGGAAAATTGAATTTGACCCATGGAGGAAGACTTCCATTATTCCCATCGGTATAAAGGGCTGTCAATGTTCCCCACTGTCGCAGGTTTGACTGGCAAACGACGGCTTTGACGTGGCATTGGATTTTTTTGACCGCCGGTAATAGAATCGCCAACAATAGCATTATAATGGCAATAACAACAAGAAGCTCAATTAAGGTAAAACCTTTTAACTTCTGCATGACGGAACCTCCTTATTAATAGAAGGTTTTTATACCGGCACTTTTTATGAATCTTTGAGGCTGTTCACGAGAATACTCATCCGCCGTAACGATAACGTAGTCAATTATAACATTTAGAGGCTTTTTCTACAAAAAAACCTGTAAAAAAATCGGAATCCGCATAATAACAATTAGTTTCCTCAATACAACGGATTTCAGGCGCATCGTTGCTTTCTATAAATAAGGCGATGGTGAGTATTGAAATATTGATTGCATTTTTTGAAAAATTGCAAAAAATCTTCTGATTCGTGATTTTCAGGTTTACGGCAGGGGGGGAAGAATTTTTTCAATAGGAAAACTTTGCCGATAATAAGCAATTTATATCCGTTGGAGTGAGTTCTTTAATGACTCCAAGGAGCAAGTTATCATTTTCTCTTGACATACAATCCTTTGGTCGGTATTTGTCCTTTTCTAAATTTGGATTTGTAAATCGCCGATAAGAAGGTTCGTGAACAAATGTTTACTGCTGCTGTATAGAGAAAGAACGGCAAAAGCCGAAAATTTAAACGATTTTTGATGCAAAAATGGCAAAATCTAATTCAAAAAAAGCATTGGTCATAGTCGAATCGCCGGCAAAGGCGAAAACAATTAATAAATATCTCGGCCCGAAATACGATGTAAAAGCCTCGATGGGGCACGTTCGTGATTTGCCTTCGAAGGGTCTGAATGTAGATATAGAAAACGATTTCGAGCCTACTTACGATATCATGCCGGGTAAGAAACGCACGGTAACAGCGCTGAAAGCCGCGGCGAAAGATTGTGACGAGCTGTATCTCGCAACCGACCTTGACCGCGAAGGCGAGGCAATCGCCTGGCACCTGGCGCAAATTCTAAGAATCCCGGAAGAAAAGACCTATCGTGTGATTTTCAACGCGATAACCCATTCGGCGATAACCCGCGCTTTTGCCGAGCCGGGAAAACTTGATATAGATAAGGTTATGGCACAGCAGGCCCGGCGAATCCTCGACAGGATAGTCGGCTACCAGATAAGTCCTCTGCTGTGGAAGAAAGTATCGAGAGGCCTTTCGGCAGGCAGGGTGCAGTCGGTCGCCGTGAAAATGATTGTCGAGCGGGAAAGGCTGATTCGCGGATTCAAAGAGGAAGAATACTGGCTCATTCCCGGCGTATTCACAACCGACCTTCAGTCCGATTACAGCAGTCAGTGGAATGATTTCATTTCCACGAAAAATAAAAAAGACAAAGGGCCTACTCTTGCCGAACAAAGCAAATGGCTCGAAAAACGTCACGCATTCAAAAGCGAATTATACCAGATCGGCAGTGAGAAATTCCATGTAACCACCAAAGAGCAGGCAGAGCGTATTCTCGATGCACTGAAAGAAGCGGAGTTTATACTCGAAGACCTGCAAACCAAAGAATCCATCTCACAGCCATCGGCGCCTTTTATAACTTCCACCCTCCAGCAGGCGGCGGCAAACCGTCTCGGATTCAGCGCAAAAAGCACGATGGCGATCGCCCAGCAATTATACGAGGGTATCGACCTGGGCTCGATGGGCACTCTCGGCCTTATTACATACATGAGAACCGACAGCACTCATCTTTCCGGCGAAGCCGTATCCGACGCTCGAAAGTATATAGGAAACCGCCTCGGCCGGGAATATCTGCCGGAAAAAGCAAAATTTTACACTTCGAGGAAAAACGCGCAGCAGGCGCACGAGGCGATTCGCCCGACCGATGTCGACCTTACTCCGGCGGAAATAAAGCAATTTCTTACCAACGAACAATTCAAGCTGTACGATCTTATCTGGAGACGCTTCGTCGCCTGCCAGATGGAATCGGCCAAATGGAATGTCACGAACCTTAATATTAAAGCCGATACTTCGATCGGGACATGCTGGTACAGAACGACCGGCAGGGTGCTTGTCTTCGACGGCTTTACGAAAATCTGGTCAATTTCATCGAACGAGCAGCAGTTGCCCCGGATGGAAGCGGGGCATAAACTTGCCGCGGTTGACATCAAGGCCGAACAGCACTTCACAAAACCGCCGGCAAGATATACCGAAGCCTCGCTCGTGAAAGCGCTCGAAAAAGAGGGCATCGGCAGGCCAAGCACTTATGCCTCTATCATAAGCACCATACAGGACAGAGGCTACGTCGAGCAGAAAGAAAAGAAATTCTTCGCGACCGACTTAGGCGAAGTAGTGACGGATAAGCTCAACGAGTATTTCCCGAAGATAATGGATATCTCGTTCACGCGGTACATGGAAACCCAGCTCGACAGAATCGAAGAGCAACATCTCGACTGGCTCGGCGTCCTGAAAGATTTCTACGGCCCGTTCAAGGAGAGCCTCGATACCGCCGCAGAGCAGATGAAGCACGCAAAGGCGGAAGTGACACCGAGCGAGTACGAATGCCCCGAATGCGGCAAGCAGCTCGTTTACAGGTTCGGCAAGAACGGCAAATTCCTGAGTTGCTCGGCATATCCCGATTGTAAGTACGCCTGTCCCTGTGACAAAGACGGTAAAATGATCGAGGAAAAAGTTACCGAGCACAAATGTCCCGAATGCGGCAATCCGATGGTCAACAAAAACGGCCGGTTCGGCCCGTTCCTCGGTTGCAGTAACTATCCCGAATGCAAAACAACCCTCAAGCTGGATAAGCAGGGCAACGTTCTGCCGCCGAAGCCGCCGGCCGAGCCTACCGGTATCAAGTGTCATAAATGCAAGCAGGGCGAACTCGTCATACGGCAGGGTAAGAAAGGTCCGTTTCTCGGCTGCGGCAGATTCCCTAAGTGCCGGACAATTATCAGCTATAAGCAGTTAGACAATCTCAGGCAGTTACAGGCCGACGGGCAATGGCCGCCGGAAACTATCGAAGAGGCGGACGAGCTGCTCGGCAGAAAAAAGACCAAGGAGCACGCAAAAAGCAAGTAAGAATCACGAGTTAATCCCTGCCGGATAATTTGCATTTCGGCTCACTCAAGCGGCTCGATATAAATATTGCGAAATTCGATCGGCGCCCCCTCGCTTTGCAGGCATATAGCTCCTGATGTCACTGTAGAGCCTGTTGCCATATTCTGCAGGACGCCGTTGACGAAAACCGCAACCCAGTCGTCCCTGGCGATTATTTCGTAGGAATTCCATTCGCCGAGTGATTTTTCGCTGCCGTCTTTGAGTTTTATAACCCTGCGTCCATTGACTCGGTCGCCACCTTTGGCGTGCTGGTCTGTCTCGATGTTCTCCGTGTACCTCGGTCCGTCACCGATGAGCCAGAAGTCACCGGCGTTGCCTGAATGTAACTGGCATTCGAGGCTTTTGGGCCAGACTTTGTCTTCGCCGGTCTTATGAATGAGAACGCCGCTGTTGCCGCCCTGGCCGGGCCATCGCCATTCTACGTGCAGCAGATAACCGGTATAATCTGTTTCGGTACGTAAATAGCCGGCGGGACTTCCCGAACAGCGAATTACGTTGTCACTTACAGACCATGTCTTGCCCAGGTCGGCGTTCTTTTCGTTCGCGAACGGTTTCCAGCCGGTTAAATCTTTGCCGTTCCAGAGCATCGTTTTCTCTTTGGGAACAACTGGCTGATTCTGCTTTTCGGAGGCGCTAATCGCCACGGCAGAAATAATGATTGCCACGATAAACGTCACTATCAGCGATATTCGAGTTTTCATAAAATTTCCCTTTCACTTATGTAAGTTTTTTCAGATTAATTTAGTCTTTCCGGGGACGGCGACATCTTCAATCGGCAGCTCGCCAAACTGGTATTTTGCCGGGCTAAGGTCCAGTTTCGAGGCATTCATCACCCAGTCCCAGCTCAACGCCCGGCCGGTATAAGCGCTCATCCGTCCCATGATTGACGTTAAGGTGCTTTCGGCCACTCGCTTGCCTTCGTTTAAGGGCAAGTTCCGGCGGATGGCTTCTATCTGGTCGGCGTGCTGTCGCAGGCAGGGATTCACCTGGTCCCATTCGTAGCTGAAAGAATTGCTTCCTTCGATGACGGCTCTGCCGAAATCCATATAAGCTGCCGCCTTCGTTCCGGCTATTCGCTGGTCGTTGCGATAGCTGCATCCGTCGATCTGAGATCCCAAATATTCGATCCGCACTCCGTTCGGATATTCATACTCAACAGCAAAATGGTCGTAAACGTTGCCGTACTGAGGTTCCACTCTCGCCTGCCGTCCTCCCAGACCAATACACCGGACGGGATGTGCATCCAAGACCCAATTGATAATATCCAGATTGTGTATGTGCTGCTCAGCTATAAAGTCGCCGGATAGCCAGGTAAAAAACAACCATCTGCGTAAATGCCATTCCATATCCGTCCAGCCCGGTTGCCGTTCCGGCGGCCCCCAGCCCAGTAATCCGTCAACAATCCTGACACACTGGCCGCTAATAATCTCACCAAGAGCGCCGTCATGGATTTGCCGCATACACTCGACTAAATGTGAAATACGGCGCATCTGCGTACCGGCGACTATCGTCAGATTTTTCTCATCGGCCAGTTCTGACGAAGTTATTACCGAACGAACGCCGACCGGATCGACCGCGACGGGCTTTTCCATGAACACATGTTTACCTGCTTCTATAGCCGCCTTAAGATGTGCCGGACGAAAGTGGGGCGGCTCGGTAAGAATAACCATGTCAACGTTCGTTGCCAGGACTTGTTTGTACGCATCCCAGCCAACGAAGCACATCTCATCTGTCACCTTGACCTTGGCTCTGAGTTTCGCAGCCGCCTCGGTCTTTTCCGGCTCTTTTGGAACACTCATCAAGCTGGCAAGGCAGGCGTCAATGCGTTCCTTAAACATATCCCCCATAGCCACCAGCTCGACGTTCTCGGCCGAATTCAGGCAATTTATTATATCGTACGTGCCGCGACCGCCGCAGCCAATCAGCCCGATACGGATGGTATCCGAACCGGCTGCGAACATCCTGTTTGTTCCGGATGCCAAAACCGCCGCACCCAGAGCTGCAGATGTCTTGATAAAATCCCTGCGGTTCAGATTTGACGGCTTCTTTCGGTCCTGATTTTTCATAAGTTATCCTTTCCTCTGGATTTCTGGAAATCGGTGAACAAATAGCCGCAACAACCGTCACGTTTGTTAAAAAAATGCGTATATTTCGACATACCACATCCGAAATCATATTATAAGTGACAATATTATATAAACCTCTTTAACTGCCGTAATAAGCGTACTTTTCTCGGCACGGGCAGTCAAACGTTATTTTGCTAATTAAGATTCAAACGATGCAAGATTAATCCTATGCCGTTTAGCAAAAGTAAAAAAGCTGAAATGGCTTGATTTACTTTCAGAATATCAGTATTATAGGACATATAGGCAGGGGGTGTATAATGCACCCTGTAATGCCGATTTTTATACTCGTTTTGAGGTATGCAATAGCAATAAAGCATCCTCTTCGGAGAAGGAGTCTAATCAATGAGGTATCGGGGAATCATTCTTACGGCAATTTTTGCCGCATTTCAACTTTATAGTAATGTTTCGGCGTCACCGATAACGGCCGATGAAGCGAAAAAGGCAGTGACCGGCTGGCTTATTACAAATCCGCAACCGTTCGATACGGTTTCAGAAAGACAGATTTTAGAAGCCGATACTTTCTCTGACGAGACCGGCAAGCCGGTATATCATATTGTGTATCTGGAACCATCCGGATTCGTGATCGTCTCGGCGAACGATTTGATTGAGCCGATTATAGGCTTTGCCGATAGCGGAGCTTATGACCCATCGGACGGGGGGCCGCTGTGGGCGTTAGTGACACAGGACCTTAACGGCAGAACTCTGAATGCTCGCGATGATGCCGGTTCAACGGCATCTCTCGAACAGCTCGAATCGAATCAGGCCCGGCAAAAGTGGAAATATTTCATCGACCTCGCGTCCGAGTCCGGCAAGAGTCTGTCGCTGGAAAGCGCACCCGCAATCTGCGATGACGACATATCGGACATACGGGTTTCTCCTTTAATTAAAAGCAAGTGGGGACAAACCTGGTATTACGGACTGAACTATCGGAAAATTTCCTGTTTCAACTATTACACACCACAGCTTATAGACGATGAAGTGGTTTTTATCGATGACCAGATCGGAAATTATCCCGCCGGATGTCTTGCCGTCGCGATTGCACAGTTGATGCGATATCATAAATATCCCGATTATGCGATCGCGCTGGGAGAATTTAATATTTTTGTGGGCTGGCAAACATTTAAACGCGGATTAATCCTCGGTAGCGGCCCCGGGGGAGAATATAACTGGGACGATATGGTATATGTTCCGGTAGGCAGCACAACAGGCCAGCAGCGCCGTGCCATAGGATCGATTTGTCACGACGTCGGGATTGCGATTAACACCCAATATACCGAGGAAGGCTCGGGCGCATATATGCGTGATGCCCTGATAGCAACGGTCGAGACATTCGGGTATCCACAGGCGATATGGGCGGCGAACGAAGGTGAAAATATCGATAGTCAATACTTGCTTGATATCCTCAATCCCAATCTCGATGCAAATTCGCCGGTAATTCTCGGAATCATGGAAAGCCCCGAAAGCGACAAGGGGCACGCCGTTGTTTGCGACGGATACGGATACAATAATTCGACTATGTATCATCACCTGAACATCGGCTGGTACGGCATAGACGATTGCTGGTATAATCTGCCTAATATCGACGCTCCGAGCGCCGGGACATACAGCATAATTACTGAATGTCTTTATAATGTCTTCCCCGATTGTACGGGAGAGATAATAAGCGGCAGAATTACTAACGGCGCAGGCAAACCGATTAAAGATGTCTCAGTGACCGCGCGAAAAAAATCGGACCGTCAAACTTTTACAACGACAACAAACAACAATGGAATTTACGCATTTAAAGGCATCCCATCTGACTCAATTTATACGATAACCGCCAATAAAAGCGGGTACGATTTTGAACGCCGGGAAGCACAAACAGGTATATCAGATAGCCGTGAGCCTGTCCCAGGAAACAAATGGGCGGTCGATCTCACAGGATACGATAACTGCGTAACGGCGACCATCGGTGACGGAACTACGGAATGGGATCACCCGCTGTATACTTATTTCCACGACAGCCGGACACAGGTCATTTACCTGGCCGACGAGATAGGAGCGGCGGGAGCAATCAACTCGCTTGCTCTCAACATCGTAAGCGTTCCCGACGAAACGGTTGAGAACTGGACGATACGAATGAAACACACTGCTTTGATTGAATATAATGAGTCCGTGCTGGATTCAGACGGCTGGACCGTCGTGTATCAAAAAAACAATGAGACGATGGATACCGGATGGCAGACGTTCCTTTTCCAGAATGTTTTCGAGTATGACGGTTCAAGTAATCTGCTGGTGGATTTCTGCCACGATAACAGCTCATACACCGAGTCGGGATTGTGTGAAGCTACGAACTCAGGCTCGATGCGCAGCGTGTATGTCTTCTCGGATAGTATGCTCGGGGACCCGCTCGAGTGGTCGACAGAAAATTCGCCGAAGCTAAACCGCAGTGTCATGATACCCAATATTCAGTTGAAGATAGGCGGCGAAAGCCAGGTAATCATCGCAGAAAGCCAAGCAATAAATAGATAGCAGGCAGTGAAAATCAATAAACGTACGGTTTTTTGCCCTGGTCGAGGCGGCATTTATTCTGCATTTGCCGCAGCGATTCGGTCAGATGTTCGGCAAGTTTTTGATCACCCATTTTCTTCGCCTGTTCGGCGGTTACGGCCCGCCCGTAGTGAACGATTATCGTTCCTCCCGGCGAAAATAACTTTTTCGTCCGCGGCCAGCATTCGAAAGCACCGTCTATCATTACAGGAACAATCGTTGCATTTCCCCGCCGGCATAAAAGCCCAAGGCCCGATTTGAAGGGCAGAATTTTCCCGTCACTCGTTCGCGTACCCTCCGGAAAAAGACATACTCCGCGGCCTTCTTGAAGTTTGGCGATAACTTTTTTCATCGCCGATAAATCACCTTGCCCGAGTTTTACCGGTATGGCGTTGACTGAAGCAATCAACGGACCGAAAAACCAATTCGCAAAAAGTGTGTCCCGCGCGAGAAAACACAGATGTCTTTTAGGTGGCGCTCCGCAGAATATCGGGTCCAGAAAACTCTGGTGGTTGCTGACCAAAAGAAAAGGTCCTTTCGAAGGTATGTTGTCCAGGCCGTAGAAACGCCAGTGAAACAAAAACATGCCGAAAACTCTGCACATCCATCGTGCCAGCCAGAACCAACGGTCATTTAACCATCTTTTAAGCATTTTTCCTTCACGAATCCAAAAAGTTTATCGACGACTTCATCTATGTTCAAATCGGTAGTATCGACCACGATTGCATCGTCTGCGGGTTTCAACGGCCCAACGGCCCTGTCACGGTCGCTTTTGTCCCGCCGCTCTATGTCGCTTTGCACCTGTTCGAGGCTCAGTCCGTCGCCCGCCGGCATCTCGGCCAACCTTCTTCTCGCCCTCTCGGCCGGTTCGGCGGTCAGAAAGAATTTTATATCCGCATCGGCGAAAGCCACTGTCCCCTGGTCTCTTCCCTCGGTGACAATTTTTAGTTCCGTCGCCGCGAATACGCGCTGCATACCGACAAGCTTCTGCCGCACTTTCGGCGCCGAAGCGATATATCTGGCGTTATCTGTCACCTGCCGGTCGCGAAGCCGTTCGGTGACATCTGTTCCGTCGAGGAATACGAGCATTTTATCCTGTTCGGCGGAAAATTTGAATTCACTTTCGTCCATCACATCGAGCAGTTGCCGCTGGTCGCTCAAATCCGCCCCGGCACGAATCGCGGCCAATGTCACAACGCGGTACATCGCGCCGGTATCGAGGAAGCTCGCTCCCAGTTTTCTCGCAAGCAGCCGTGCGACGGTGCTTTTGCCGCTGGCTGCGGGCCCGTCAATTGTAACAATCAAATCAGCCATAAAAACCACCGGCTTAAAAAACCGGCCTTACAGAGATCAGAAACCCGGCTCGGCGGATTTATTGTTCCGCTGAGCCGATTTTTACCACGACCATGCTTATATCATCAAGCTGATTGGCAAGGCCGACAAACCGCCTTCTGTAGAGAAGAATATTCCGTATCATCTGCCCGGCCGTGCAGCAGGCGAAATCTTTCGCGGTTTTCAAAAGATTTTCTTTGCCCCACAAGTTGCCGTCAAAATTTGCCGCATCTATCAGGCCGTCGGTGTAAAACAGCAATGCGTCGCCGTCTTGCAAATTAATGGTTTCGATCTCGTAGTCGGCTTTCGGATCGACCCCGAGTACAAGCCCGCCTTTATCCAGATCTATCGTCTGTCCGCCTCTTATCATAACCGTCGGCTCGTGCCCGCAGTTACAATATGTAAGGGTCTTTTTGTCGGCATCAATCACGGCATAGAAAAACGTGATAAATTCCCCGTTCGTACATTCCCTGCACGTCATCCTGTTGAGCTTGTCGATAATGCTCCTGACGGTCGTATTCGCATTTTCTATTTCCGTATAAGCCCGGACGGTACTTCTGAAACAGCTCATCATAAGTGCGGCGGGCATTCCCTTGCCCATCACATCGGCAATTACCACGATGATGCGGTTGTCTGTGATTTGAAGGAAATCATAAAAGTCGCCGCCGACATCGAAACAGGGGATATATCTAGCGTCGATATCCAGCCCCGGTATCTTCGGCGCTTTTTCCGGAATCATCTTCCGCTGGATAAAACCCGCCAGCCTCATTTGCTCGGTCATTCTTGCGCCTTCGATTGCTTTCGAGTACAGCCTCGCGTTGGTAATCGCAACCGCGCATTGAGAGGCAACCGCTCTGGCAAGTTGAATATCGTCCTCGTAAAACCGTTTTGGTTTGGGGCTATAGAGCCGGAGCACACCTATCGCTTTACCTTTGAAGTTCATCGCAACGGTAAGCTGGCTGACGAGGCCTTCTTTTATCGTAGCCTCCTTATATTTGACCCTGCCATCTACCCGCATATCATCCAGGATTATCGCCTCTCCGGCGAATGCCGCCTTGATTACGGGGTCATTTTTGGATACGACGCCTTTATTGCGGTATTCTTCACTCAGGCCGTACGTGCTGCGCATCACAAGGTCGCCGGCATCTTCGTCCAATAGCCGGATCGAGCAAGCCTTTACGCCGACAATCTTTACCGCCGCCTCCGCGAGCCTGTCCAGCACTTCCTGAAGCGATAGCTCTCCTGCGACCAGCGTGGATAGCTGGTAAATCTGCTCTTCTCTTTCAATTTGTTTTTTGGTTTTTGCCGTCATAATCTATAACTATCCGCAAATTTGCAAATTATACCTAAATTAACGCATATAGTGAACCTTAAATTATCGTTTAATCGACTACTTGCACGAAAAAACCTTTTGGTTTAAAATCGTAGCCGGTTTTTGGTTATTGTGTGGAATGTGTGATAGGAAAAATGATAGCCAGGCATATAATATTCAAAGGACGGGTTCAGGGAGTCGGTTTCAGGTTCACCGCCTATAGAATTGCCGGATTGCACCAGCTAAAAGGATTTGTCCGTAATTTAGCCGACGGTACGGTCGAGATGCTTGCCCAGGGCTACGCCGAAGACATCGATGACTGCATTGAAAATATCAAAGAATCTTTCGGCGGTTATATAAGAGAAACACAAATCGAAGAGCTTCCTCTCGACCCGCGATACAAAGATTTCAAGATTACCTTTTAACTTTCCAACCCTGAAGTAACCCGTAGTATCAAAAACTATTCTCCAAGATGACGTACCAGGCCGAGCTTACGGGGGACAATAATATCAGCTCTGCGTTTCGGCTCTTCCTTTTTGACGGCGTAATCCACGTCCATGATTTCGATAAATTCCGCCGTATAGTCTTTCAGCACGCCGCAGTATTCAAGCACCTTGTCGCCTTTTATCATCTCGAGTACGACTTTCCGGCCGATATATCTTTCCAGCAAAGGCTCGAACGATGTTCCCACCGAGCCTACCAGTTCCTGTTTCATCTGCGTGACATATTTGTCCTGTGAGCTTAGTACCTTGCCGGCGGGCGTGGCTTTTTTCGCCTGGCTGATAAGCAGGTTGACAATTTCCACGACCGAGTCACGCACCGTTCGAAAGACGTTCAGCGTGCTCCTTTTGAATCGGCGCCACTGGCCGGGGTGATATGTTTTTTTCAGCTCCTGTTCTCTTTTGTTTTTGTTCTCTTCGCTCAGCTCGTCGAGAAAGCGAATTATCGCCTGTATTCTCGGGTACTCGTATTTATAAAGCAGATAGCTCGATTCTTCGTGCCCGTCGGCGTCTTTTTGCCTGTTTTGGTAAACGAATTCCAGGCCGGTATTTTCCACCCACAGCTTTCCCCAGACGGTTTTGCCGGAGACATCCTCGAATGTCACCATATTCGGCTCGAAATCCCTCAGACACTTGTCTCTGCTTCTTTTCCTGATAAAAGCGCCGAGGCCGGCGGTAAAAATAATAAATAAAATCGTTATTGCCGTGGCGTATTGACCGAGGAACATAATATTTCGCTTTCTCTAAATCTGTGCAAGGATGACCACGTAATTCTTGCCGTAGTGTTTTGCGCATTTCGGGCACGTCGTATAGAAGATATACATCTTCTTGAACTGTTTGGCTTTCGATTCGAGATATGCCTTCATCTGCTCGATCCATTTTCTGATGTCTTTATACGGCCCCTCGAAAACCTTCGTCAGGAAAGTGCCGGATATTTTTACCATCTCCGAATTCGGCACATCTTTGGAGACGGCGATATAAATATCCGCCCCCCAGAGCGATTTTTCATCCGAAAGCAGTACCGGCTCCGGCACAAGGGCATCGGCGGCCTGAATCTTCTCCATATTCCTGACCATTACCTTGCCGAAGTTCAGCGGGATATGGAAGAAGCTCGTGACGTGGTCTTTGACGAATAATTTGTCCTTGAAAGTGACTTCTTTTTCATCCCACGGCTCCGGATTAAACTTCGGGCAGCAGCCGGTCTCCGAATTTTCATAAAGCTTGTCCATGTTTTCACCTCACTTTTCTATATCCTTATTTATTCTGAACGTCAAATTTAATCTTCAAAAAACGCGGCCGAGAGATACGTGCATCGGACGCCATCTGCCAGAAGTCTGTCGAGTTACAAACATACGTGATAATCAGCTCATCTTTCGCCGATATTTCTGGATGAGCTTTTGCCGCATAGCAGAAGTACGTTTTGTGCCACTTGACCTCGGGACATTCGTAAATCCTGTACGCTCTGCTCCACGGCCCCGTCGGCGCAGGAGAAAGCCGCATCATAATATTTTTCGAGAATCCAATTTCCGTATAAACGGCCACGTACAGAGTGAAGGCTGATAGTTAATCGAGCATTCCGTCGCCGTACCAGCAAAAAGCCCGGAGGCGTACTTCAGTTCGGTCTGCCATTTGCCGTCACTGAAAAAACGCCATTGTTCAAAATCATTTATCTTATCAGCCGGAACGCGGGCGACTATCATACTTCGCCCATCAGGACCTATGTACCAATTCTCATCTACACCGTAAATATAAATAAAATCACCGGCCTTCATTACCGCCGAGCCGAAAGAAAGATTGCCTGCCTTCGAATATCTGCCGTAGGGAACTTTATACTGCTTGACCCGCCATTCGAGCGGGTCGTCGGTCGGATTTTCGACCTCGGCCAGTGACGTGCCGATTTGCTTGAATCCGAACACACTTTCTTCGCCGGTCTTGACGATATGCGTTAAAAAAACGTATAACTTTCCGCCGGCAACAATACCGTGTGATATCCAGTAGAATCCGTCTCCATCTTCCGGCAAAAAAAATGCGGCAGGCTTGTCCTTTTGATTTGCCCGCCAAAAGAATTTGACAGAGGCCGCGGCGGGATTTTTGCCGGTCTGCAAGGCGATAGAGTTGTTTATTATTGTTGCGTCCGTGTGTTTGCCGTCGGCGACTTTGCCGATCCACGTATCACTGAACAGCCAGAGTGTCACTTCATCTTTCAGCGGCAGAGAATATGCTCCGTCCGCACCGGTCCAGCCTTCAGTCCTGGTGAACAATGCATCATACTCCGGCAACAGTTCAATCGAAAATTGCGGCTGTGAAAATGATGTAACACCTAAAAGAAGAACTGTTCCTGTCGCTAATATCCAGTTATTATATTTCATAGCAGTTCGCCTAAGTTTTGGCCGTGTGCTTTTATCCTTATAGACTTCTGTCGGCACGTAAAACAAATCCGAAACGCTATTATCGCCAAACTCATTTGTCTTCCAGTTTCAGACCGGCTTTTTCCAGTGCGGCAAGTGCGCGTTTATGTCCTTTTTCGTAGCCGTACCAGGCGTCAACCACCTTTCCGTCGCCGTCAATAATATAATTGAGCGGCACACCGCTCATTCTGTAGCCTTGAAATCCAACCTTTGTCGCCTCGTTCGACGAATCGAGGATATTCGGAAAAGTCGCCGCATTTTCCTTCATAAATTCCATTGCAATCTTTTTGTCGTCGGAACAGTTGAAGCCGAGAATCACCATATCTTTGTCCTTGTGCTTTTGGTAAAGCTCCTGGAGATGACACATCTCCTCGCGGCAGGCCGGTCAGCCGGCCCTCCATATATAGAACCAGATGACTTTGCCGCGATAGCCCGAGAGTTTGATTTTAGTTCCGTCTGCCGCGAGCAATTCGAAATCCGGCGCATCCTGGCCCGGCTTGAGAAGCCGTTCCTCGGCACTGGGAAGACGCCATTGTTGCCAGCCTTCCGGCGGAGTCCAGACAAACTTATCTGGCGGTATTTCGGAATTTATAGTTACCTGCGACCATTGCTCGGTCGTGATTATGTCGTAAGATACGTGAACAATCTCCTTGAGTTTCCGCGGCAGATAGTCACGCCTGGAGAGCCAGAACTGCCATATCCGCTGGCCCTTCATGATGCTCACTTCGATTACATCGCACTCCTGGTTCCCGACTTTTTCCGTCCCGAGACTTCTCACGCCGTCGATATATCGCTGGAGTGAATCCGTATATCCGTGAAAAGTACTCGGGTCGAATACAGGCGAACTCATGCCCGCTCCGAGCAGTCCGGTCTTGTGCCCGATGGAATGTCTCGCTAAGGGTGTGGGCTCTTTCATATAAACATTCGAGGCCGTCTTTTCGAAGCTTTCCCTATCCTCTGAAGAAAAAAAAGGCCGCTCCCCCGACCAGAAAATCCACAAATCATTGCCGTCTCCGACAAGAGTGCCGCCTTTGTCGCCTTTCGAGCTGAGGGTCTCGACTCGAAAATAGTTGGGTTTTTTCAACCAGATAGTATAAGTGCAGTTACTTAATACCTCGCCCCTCGCTTCCCACTGGAATTCGCTCGTATAAGAAAGGCTCTCGGCGGCACGCATCGTCTCGATCATCTTTTCGTACAGGGCTCGTGCCGCAGGTTCGTTCTTAAATTCCATTTCCGGCGTTTTTTTCTCCGATGATGCCTTATCGGTCTCGCTTTCCTGTTTATGCCCATAGACGATAAAAGGTGGAAACATGATAATACCGGCAAAAACTATGATGGCTAAAAACGTTTTAGTCTTCATCTATGTCCCCCTGTGCCCTTTCTTCTTAACATGTGTAATTATTCTATGACGACAGCCGTGCCTTTCGCCGATGCCATCAGAAGCGATTTGCCTTTTGAGCCGACGTTGTCGTAGTCCAGATTAAATCCGACGATGGCGTTGGCACCCTGCCTGGCGGCTTCGGCTTTCGCTTCGGCGATAACATCTTCCTGCATCAGTCTCATCACCTCCTGATAAGACGACGAGCGTCCCCCGAAGACATCGCGAAATGACGTGAAGAAATCGCGTATGATATTAACAGCCCGAACGTTCCGCACGATAACGAAGCCTTTGTATTCTTTGATTTTAATACCGTCCAGTATCGGCGTCGTAAAAATTCGTATATCGTTCATAAGGCCTGATTCTCCAAAATTAGTCCGTATACAATTTACCTGCCCGCTGATTTTTCAGAGGTATTTTACCCGCATTCGTTCCGGCAGTCAAAGGCAATTATTACCTTATAATCTTGAATCCGCTCCACGTTGTCATGTTGAGCATAGCAAAACATCTGGGCCGCGGATTTGGACGCCGGCGACTTCCTTTTCGCCGGCCAGATTCTTCACTGCGCTGCGCTCCGTTCAGAATGATAAGAGACATGTCACTTGCTTTTTGCGATGGATTTTTTTGCCGCTTTGGCGACGGCCTCGGCGGTAATGCCGAACTTCTCGAAGCAGACTTTCGCCGGAGCCGACGCCCCGAACGAAGACATGCCGATGAAGATGCCGTTGTCACCGATGTACTTGTGCCATCCCAATTCGACGCCCGCCTCGACGGCGACTCTTGCCTTTACCTTGGGCGGCAGAACTGAGTCCTTGTACTTCTGATCCTGTTTTTCGAACAGCTCCCACGACGGCATACTGACAACTTGTGCCGCAACGCCTTCTTTCGCCAGGCCTTCGGCGGCACAAAGTGCAACCGAGACTTCCGAACCGCTCGCAAGCAGCAGCACGTCGGGCTTATCTGCCTTGACAAGGACGTAAGCACCTTTGGAGGTATTTTTCGCCGAGCCGTATTTGTCCTGGTCCAGCACGGGCAATCCCTGCCGCGTCAACAGCATAGCGACGGGAGCATCTTTATTTTCCAGTGCGTATTTCCACGCCTGGGCAGTCTCGTTCGCATCGGCGGGGCGGAAGACTATCAGATTCGGTATTGCCCGAAGTGACGCCAAATGCTCGACCGGCTGATGTGTCGGGCCGTCTTCGCCTACGCCGATACTGTCGTGCGTCCAGACGAATATGCTTGGATACTTCGAAATCGCCGCCACTCGCACGGCTCCCCGCATATAGTCGGAGAAGACTAGGAACGTCCCGCCGTAGGCTCTCATAATGCCGCTGACGGATATGCCGTTGAGGATGGAGCCCATCGCGTGCTCGCGGATGCCGAACCGCAGATACCTGCCGTCGTGCGAATCTTTCTGGAAGTCTTTCGCATCCGGCCAGATTGTATTGTTCGAGGGCGTCAGGTCCGCCGAGCCGCCCATCATCATCGGCAGATTCGGCATGAGAGCCGCCAGTACGTTGCCGGAGGCTTTGCGTGTCGCCATTGATTCGCCGGCCTTGAATTTTGGCAGAATCTCGTCGATATCGACGGGCAGCTTACCCGCCGCCGCGGCCTTGAACTGCTCGGCAAGCTCCGGGTAATTATCGGCGTAGCTGTCGAACATCTTGTTCCAGATGGCCTCGGCCTCTTTGCCCTTTTCGATTACTTTTTTGAAATGTGCCGTCACTTCCTTGGGGACGTGGAATTTCTTTTTCGGGTCCCAGCCGTATTTTTCCTTCATCAGGCGGATTTCCTCGTCGCCCAAAGGAGCGCCGTGGGCCTTGGAGGTATCCTGCATGTTGGGGCTGCCGTATGCGATATGCGTGCGGAGTTTGATTATGGTCGGCCTGCCCGGTTTGGCCTGGTCGAGTGCCGTCTCGAAGGCGGCCATATCGTTGCCGTTTCCGCCGACCTGCTGCACGTTCCAGCCGTAGGCCTCGAAACGTGCGGCCCTGTCCTCTGTGAACGACAGCTCGGTGACACCGTCGATGCTTATGTGATTGTCGTCATAGACCACGACCAGGTTGTCCAGACCGAGATGCCCGGCAAGCGAGCAGGCCTCGGACGCGACGCCTTCCTGGAGATCTCCGTCACTTGCGATGACGTAGATTTTATAATCGACGATAGGAAAGCCGTCGCGATTGAAATAATTGGCTAAGTATTTCTGGGCTATCGCCATACCGACGGCGTTCGAGATTCCCTGTCCGAGCGGCCCGGTTGTCACTTCGATGCCGTGGTCCGGCTCATATTCGGGATGGCCGGGCGTCTTGCTGCCCCATTGGCGGAACGTTTTTAGCTCGTCCATACTTATCTCGAATCCGCACAAGTGTAGCATCGAATAAAGCAGCATACTGCCGTGACCTGCTGAAAGCACAAAGCGGTCGCGATTGTGCCAGCAGGGATTGGCCGCGTTGAAGTTCATGTACTTGCTCCAGAGGATATACGCCGCGGGGGCCATGCCCATAGGCATACCGGGATGGCCGGATTTGGCCTCCTGAACGCCCTCCATCGATAAAAAACGAATAGTCTGAATACAAAGCTCGTCAAGCTCAGATAGGCCGGGATTTTTCTCAATCTTACTCATCACAATATTTCCTATTGATTAAACCATTATTTTTACTGTTCATTCGGCGATAAATTTCGAGCAGGATAACAAACAGAGCCGGTTTATGCAAGGATTTAAATTTCGCCGTTAGTTTATAATTTCTTCTTGGTAAAGAAATTTCTTGGCGGCCCGGCGTGAATATGTTAACGTTATTGACGTCGTACGGAGAAAGTTGTATTTGTATAGTCGTTAAATTGAAAACCTCAATAACCATGAGGAAAGGAGATACGAATGAACGGCGGGACATCAGAACGAGTTGGATTGGTACAGCAAATCAGCTACCCCATATTTGGATGCAAGGGCTGGATGAAATTACTGGGTGTCATGTTTATCATCGGCGGCGTCCTATACGCATTGACTCTTATCGGCATTATTATCGCATGGCTGCCCATATGGCAGGGCGTGCTGTTGTTACAGGCGGCAGGTGCGGCGGAAAACGCACGTCACACCGGAAGCGAACATGAGCTGATTCGTTCTCTTTCAAAAATCAGGACCTATTTTGCCATCATGGGTGTTCTGACATTAATAGGGCTTATCCTTGCAGTTTTGTGGATAGTATTAATGATAGTTTTCGCCCTTTCAGGTGCTGCTTTATATAATAATTATTAAAAATCCGTTTTGTAACCGGTTTTTTTCTGCCGCTCTTTTTACTCGTTGGCGGCTTCGGCAGCTTTTTGAGCCGCTCGCTGGGCATCCACAAACGCTTTATATGCCTGTCTCCAGTCGTGTCCCTGCGAGGTGATGTACTGTTCGATTCGCGTCTTGAACGGCTCGAACACCGGGCCTATCTCTCTGGCGTTTTTGACATCGAGAGCTTCTTCCCTCGCCTGCCGAAGTATTTCCAGAATCACCTTGTCGTCTTCCGCGGTAAGCTGCGGCACAATCTGGTGGTAAGCATCGAAAGTTCTCTTCATAACGCCGTGCGTCAGTGTCTCCTTGACGATATCGACCTGCTCGGGCGTGAGGTCGGCGTTCAGGCCTTTGTTCAAATTCTGCCGGACCGATTTGGCCGGTGCGAAGCCCGCGTTGTGCGTATCTCGCACGGCTTTCAGGTTGGTCCTGAGGACGTCACGCAGACGTGTCTCCTTAGCCGCATCGTTCAGTTTCAGTGACGCGACGATGCCTTCGACCCTTTTTTCCAGTGCCTCGTCGGATGCCGCCGTGGCCTTGGGTGCCGCGGCCTTCAACTGTGCCACCTGTTTGGGCGTCAGGTCGTCCTGTGTGACTTTTATCATCTGCCGGCCGATTCGCAGAGAGACCGCTGTCACTTCGTCCGGTCCAACCGTCGCCACCGACGGGGCACGCAGCGCTTCATCGGTGACGTCCGCGAATGTCTTATGCTCGCCGTTAATGCCGATGACCGTATCCTCGTTGAGGATGACCGAGCGTTCCACCTCTTTGTTGAGCTTGTGGTCGAGCCATCGGTAACGAAGCGTCATGGTGTTGTCCGGGTTTACCGTCCGTTTGATGGTGTGGATGCCGACGGTTTTCGTCAGCGGCCTCGGAGCCGTGGTTTCCTCCACCAGCGGCTTTTTAGGTGCTGCGGTTTCCTCCACGAGCGGCTTTTTCGGTGCTTCGGCACAAGACAAAGCGGCACAAAATGCCAGAGCTGTCACAATGACGGTAATTCTTATATCTTTCATCGTTGTCGTTCCTTTCAAAACATCATAGCCCGTTGCCGGTATAATCGGTAAATATACTCATTGGTCATAACGATAAGCCGAACCCACCCAAAACACAAGGTAAAAAAATTCAGATCTCCGTTAGGAATGGGCTCTTCGCCGACCAAACTTTTCGGATCACCAGACAGGAATAGGTTCCATATCGAGGTCGTGATACATCCGGTAAGGGGTAACCTCCCCGATCATGTAGAAGGGCCGGAACCGGGCTTCCAACCTCTTGTCACCCTGGGGGGCGATTCTGTATATCCCGGGACGCTCGTCCGGAACCAACCAGGACGCCAAATCCTTTGGCTCGGGAAGGGAAGGGATTTCCTCGAATACCCAGTCGTCCATAACCAGGACCGATGGCCCACGAACCACTGCAACTCGCCGGGGATGCTGCCTGTCAATCGGAACCATTCTGGGCTCCATGGGTATCTTGATTTCCACGGTATCGCCGGGATTCCATAGACGCTCCACGCAGGCCCAACTCCCGGGATTGCAGGTTACCTGGACGGGTTTTCCGTTGACGGAAATAGTGACACCTTGGGACCATCCGGGAATCCTGAACGAAAGGCTGAACCGCGATGGAGCCGCCATACTCAGTGTCATTGAGCTTGTCTCTGTTTCGGGATAACGCGTTTCCTGGCGCAGGGTAATGTCACCATCGGGTCTTTGCCAAACAACCTCGGATGGTATGTAAAGATTCACATACAGCGAATTCCCGGACTTGTAGTAGATGATGTTGTGGTAGTCCGCCAGGCACTGTATGTAAGTGCCGGCACAACAGGCGTAAGTGGAAACCTTGTAGACCTTCATGCCACCTGTCACCCGGTAATCGGAATAATAGAAATGCTTGCCTTTGTCCTTGATCGGAAGAGCAGAGCCAATGCCGTTATAGAAGAGCCGCTCCATCCAGTCTCCATATCGTGCCTCCCCGGTCAAGGTGGTCAGGTAACGGGACATCTTGAAGCCCGCCCATGTTCCACAGACGGTTTCAAACGTTGCGTTGCGAGCTTCCAGAGAGCGTCCGAGTGTTCCATCAGCGGCAACGATACGCTCCATCGGGCCATAACCGCCGCTGGCGTAGCATTGGGTTTCCTGAAGGAAATCGTACCCGTTGCGAAGAATGTCCAGGTAATCTCGTTTGCCACTGATAACGTAGGCCATGGCTAAGCTGCTGAAGGAGTTGACATGGCTGTAAGCGTGAACATGGTCGGCGTCTTCGGGCCGGGAGGTGTCCAGGAACTTGTTCCAGTAGTGGTGATGCAGGTACGAATCCGCGAACTTCTTGATTTCCGGATCCCCAATCAGCTCATAGGCACGGTAAAGGTTCTCCGCGAAGGTATACCACTCGCCCGGCGAGCCGCTTGTGCGGTTGGGTGTTTCCAGGATACGATTCGTAGTGAAGTCGTGCATCGTCCAATTCAGGGATCTCTTCAGGAGCTCAAGAGTGGGGACATCAGCGTATAGGTACAGGTCAATCAGGCCGCAAAGCATCTTGTCGTATGCGTATAAGTTCCGCATGTGGACGTTCCCGTCCGGCTCGATGGTCTCTTCCCAGCCCTTTAGCAGGCGAATCGCCTTTTCTCTGATTTCGGTGTCACCGGTAGCTCGGTAGATGCGTGCCATTCCGCTGAGCCACTGGCCTAAGACCATATCGCTGTTGACGCGGCACCAACCGCCCAGGGGTTGTCCAGGTGCGGGCAGTCCGGCGGCCTTGCGAAAACCGTGCAGGATATTGTCCTCGGATTCGTTAAGGTAATAATTCCTCCCGAGGAGAAACTGATCTTTCCAACGGCTATCCAGCAAGGTGACACCACGGTAATCAAA
>JAFGBG010000023.1 GCA_016933295.1 Sedimentisphaerales bacterium
AATCATGTTTTGTACCTTTCTAAAGCATCAAAGCTGAAATCCATCGTGCAACGCGGATATAGTGACGGCACCTGCGTGCGTATTATTTAGTATCAAAATACATACGATACGGCCCTTTTTCAACATAAAAATAAAAAGGTTTAAATTCGCCGCTCTGAATGTCCTCGGAAACATTGGCGATAAAACACAACGACGCCTCTTTCCGGATTACCTTTTGACCTTGAATTCAAGAAACTGGTTCTTGCGTCTTAAATATTCTTCACCCTGACAACGAAGGACAAAGCCGTCATCGGTTATTTCATAAATGAAGTTCTGGTTGGTATAAGGATCTTTCGGTAGATAATCAGGCAGTACCTTAGGTAACTGTCCTGTCTTAGCTAATATAATATAAAGTTCAACGGCAGCCTTGGTAATGTTTACCATAGACATCTGTTCAATTTGAATTTCGAATATAAAAGTAATCGACCTCCCAAAAGGAGAAGGAAACATCAATATATCTGCCAGCTTCTCTGCTTCCGATTTTTCGTTACTTAGTTTCTTTATTTCTATCATTATGTCTGTAATCTTGTGATCCTGAGACACGTTACTAAGTATTATTTTATTGATGTCAAGCTTTCTTTTGAAGTAATTATAGATTAACTCGGCGGCCTGTTCATTAGAGACGGTCTTATTAATAACATCTTTCAATTCGGTAAGCATCTCTTCATAGGCCATGTCAGTAGCCATTATAGAATTAATCTCTTTTAGCAAGTCAGCAGATATATTCATTAATGGGTTATCAGGATACTTTTCAGTAATTTTAATTTTCTGTATTTCGGCAAGTTTTTGTGTTGCACTCATTTCACTATCCAATATGGCGAAAAATGACCCGAAAAGATTTTGTGTCGCCTCGACAGCTTTAAGATGAGCTTCTTCATCGTATACTTGGGAAGAGTTTATTATCTCTTTTAAAATTGTATCCAAAATGCTATTTAAATAGGCATCCAAAAGTTCTGTTTCCATTTGAACTACAGAAAGCCGGCCTCTCAACCACATAAGAGTGTCCACATCAAGCGGCATTTCACCAAGCACAAAGTTTATCGTACTGAGTGCATACCCATTGGCTTCCCAGGAGGACGGACCTAATTGTGAAATATGACTGAGATGACTGGAAAATTGCCGTAAGCTAAGGCACTGCTCCAATGCCGCACGGTAATGACCATCTGCAGAAAGTATCCGGGCATCTGTAGCGACAATGTAACTAAGATTAACAGCATTTCGATTCAGAAAGGCACTTCTTATTTTTTCTTCAGACAGAAGTCCCCAAATACAGTCCGGTATTTGCGATGCTTCTTCAAATAATTTAATTGACGACAAACATTTCCCGAGGAATATTTTTACCTGTTTGTCCGGCTCGTTGCCATCACATACACCTCTAATCTTTTCATAAATATTATCATCCAATTCAGGCAGAAGCAAAAATGCCTGATAATAAAGCAGAGCCGCGTTATTATGGTTTAACGTTATATAGTTTATTTCCCTGGAATCAATTTGAGCATTTCTTTGTTCGTAAGCGTCTATAGCCTGCCGATCTTCGTAAGCTGAAATTGTCGAGGAACTCACACCCGCTCCGGCCCTTCCCCCAGGACTTTCTATTTTTGTCTGACTGGACGCTGCCTGGTTGCCACTTTCAACCGCATAGGCTCCCAGCGCAGAGAGGAGCAGAATTCCGCAAATCAGATAAATTAACTTTTTATGTTTGAACATAAATAGCCTCCAGTTCTTTTATTTGCCGGAATGCCAGTAAAAAACCTGCCGCATTGCTGCAAATACTACAAAGGACGACTCCGGGACGATTGATTCTTATATATTATACGCTCGGAGACCAAAAATCATCAAAAAATTCCTACCGGGCAAAGAAACTTGAAATAGTGACCTGTGAGGTTATAATCACGGCCGGTTTAATAATTTTACGTTTTTTGCCGTATTGACAACTTTTTAGAGAAGGGACAAACGATAATGGATAAACAAATCAAGATTATGCCGTGTTTGGATATGCAGAACGGTCGTGTCGTAAAGGGCGTGCATTTCGTGGATATTCGTGACGCCGGTGACCCCGTCGAATGCGCAAAGGCTTATTGTAAGGCAGGAGCCGATGAGCTTGCACTGTTGGATATAACGGCGACGGTCGAGAACCGGCCGACCATGCTCGAAGTGGTTAAAAAAGTCGCCGAGGCGGCAACTGTCCCCTTTACCGTCGGCGGCGGTATCAGCGATGTCGCATCCGCGGCGGCGGTCCTGGAGGCGGGCGCAGATAAAATATCGACAAGCAGCGCCGCCTTCCGCAAGCCGGAAATAATCAAGCAGATGGTCGAGGAATTCGGCCCGGAAAAAGTGACCGTGGCAATCGATGTGGATGTAAACGAATCTCTGCCGTCCGGATATGAAGTTTATATAGACGGCGGACGGACCGCCACCGGTGCGGACGCCATCGAATGGGCAAAGAAAGTGGACGGATTCGGCATACCGGTGATACTGCCGACCAGCAAAGCCGGC
>JAFGBG010000188.1 GCA_016933295.1 Sedimentisphaerales bacterium
GATTCGGACGACCGGCTCTGGGCGGCAGCCGAGATGTGGCAGGCTACGGGCAGTGCGGAATGTCTTAAAGACCTGGAAATAAGAATTGCCGCATCGACTTCAGGCCGCAGGAGAAGGGATAGTGAGGATTCCGAAAGCAAAGTGGACGAAGACTGGGACTGGGGCAATGTGCGAAATCTCGGCATGTTTACTTATGCCCTGTCAGAACGCCCCGGCAGGGATGCCGAATTACTTGAGAAGGTTCGAGGGGATATTATCGCCGTAGCCGATGCCATCGTAAACAATACCAAGCAGGATGTTTACGCGAGGCCTCTTAGGCGATATTATTGGGGCTGTAACGGAACGATAGGCCGGCAGGTTTTGAATCTTCAGGTCGCAAATATGATATCGCCCAAATCCGAATATATCGAAGCTGCTCTGGATGCGATAGGGCATCTGTTCGGCAGAAATTATTACTGCCGTTCTTATGTCACGGGTTTGGGAATCGAACCGCCAATGTTTCCACATGACAGGCGTTCGGGCGCTGATGATATAAAAGAACCCTGGCCTGGCTATCTGGTCGGCGGCGGTCATCCCGGCGCAACAGATTGGCAGGATATTCAGGACGATTACAGAACAAATGAAATAGCAATCAACTGGCAGGCGGGGCTGGTTTACGCCCTTGCCGGATTTACCGGCGGCCAGGATAAGTAATTCGTAAAAAACTTCTGTTTCACTGAAGGAGAAAATGATGATTCGAGCATTTCGGTCAGGCATCTGTTTGACGATTATATTTATTGCATTGTCACTTTCGGTCTCGGCGGCGGCATCCGATTTAACGTTACGCTACGACAAGCCGGCCCGGGACTGGGAGTCCGAGGCTTTGCCCATCGGTAACGGGCGGATGGGGGCGATGCTTTTCGGTGATATCGAAAAGGACCGGATTCAGTTCAATGAGATAAGTCTCTGGACCGGCAATGAGGATGTCATGGGTTCCTATCAGGCGTTCGGGGATTTGAATATTTACCTTTTCGGCCAAGATGGTGACATCAAGGATTATCGGCGCGAGCTTGATTTGAGTCGTGGAGAAGGTAGGGTCGGTTATAAAATAGACGGCTTTGCATATAATCGTGTATATTTTGCCAGTCATCCTGCCCAGGTAATTGTCGTCCGGCTCACCTCCGACAAGCCCGGTGCTTATACGGGCGAAATCGAGTTGGCCGACATGCACGGAGCTGTGACCGTCGTTGAGGGTAACCGGATGACATCTTCCGGCGCTCTGACCCTTCAAATGGCCCGACGCCGGCAGCGATCCCGACAGGGAAACGCCGGCGAGCCGGAAGTCACAATGTATTACGAAAGCCAGGTGCTCGTGCTCAACGAAGGTGGCGCGTTGGGCGTCGGTGATGATAAAATCACGTTCAAAGGTTGTGATGCCCTTACAATCTTTCTGGGTGCCGGCACGAGTCATATTATAGATTATCAGAAAAAGTTCATGGGCGAACATCCGCATGAAAAGTTGACCACCTGGATGAAAGCCGCCGCAGGCAAATCATTCGAGCAGTTGCGCGAAGAGCATCTCGAGGATTATCTTTCGCTTTTCGGCAGGGTTGATTTGGATCTCGGTGAAAGTTCCGCCGAACGCAGAGGCCTGCCCACGGATAAACGTATCGAGGCCTATACAAAAGAAGGAAACGATCCCGGCCTGGAAGCGATGCTTTTTCAGTACGGCAGATATTTGCTGTTCTCCTGCTCTCGCGATTCTTTGCCGGCGAATTTGCAGGGTCTCTGGAACCAAAGCAACAGGCCGCCGTGGAACGCTGATTACCATACTAACATTAATATCCAGATGAACTACTGGCTTGCCGAGCCGGCGAACCTGAGCGAATGCCACATGCCTTTGTTTAATATGGTCATGGAATTGCGCGAACCATACCGCAAGTTCACCGCTGCACAATTCCCGCCTCCGGAGGGCAAAGAGATGCGCGGCTGGACCGTGCGGACCGAATCCAATCCTTTCGGTAACATGAGCTATGTCTGGAACATGGGTGGCAGCGCCTGGTACGCACAGCATTTCTGGGAGCACTACGCGTTTACTTTGGATAAAGAATTCTTGAAAAATACCGCATACCCGATGATGAAGGAAATCTGTGAATTCTGGGAGGACCATCTTAAAGAATTACCGGACGGCAGGCTCGTCGTTCCCAACGGCTGGTCGCCCGAGCACGGGCCTCGCGATGTCGATGGAGTAACTTATGACCAGATGATAGTATGGGATTTGTTAAACAATACAATAGAGGCCGCCGATGCCTTAGGAATCGATAAGGAGTATAGAGATAAGCTTGTCTCGATGAGGGATAAACTGGTGGGGCCGAAAATCGGCAAATGGGGCCAGCTCCAGGAATGGATGGAAGATATCGATGATCCGAACGATACGCATCGTCATGTTTCACATCTCTGGGGCCTGCATCCGGGTCGCCAATTGTCGCCCACCAAAACTCCGAAGCTTGCCGATGCCGCACGTGTTTCGTTGAGGGCACGTGGTGACGCCGGAACTGGCTGGTCGATGGCGTGGAAAATCGCCTACTGGGCGCGTTTGCACGACGGCGATCATGCTTACTACATGCTGCGCGGTCAGCTTGCCGTCCCCGGCAGCCGGGCCAAAGAATTGGCCGCTCGCGGATTTAACTCCGGTCGCACGGAACAGTACCACGAAGGCGGCACACTTCCTAATTTATTCGATACCCATCCGCCGTTCCAGATAGACGGCAACTTCGGAGCCACCGCCGCCATTTGCGAGATGCTGCTGCAGAGCCAGACGGGCGAAATTGAACTACTGCCGGCTTTACCTTCGGCCTGGCCGAACGGCTCGGTTAAAGGTTTGTGCGCACGCGGCGGTTTTGAAGTCGATATAAGCTGGAAAAACGGAAAATTGTCCGAAATCGATTTACGAAGCAAGCCCGGCAGAAAGTGTAAGGTTCGCTACGGAGAAAAAGTTATAGACCTCGACCTGGCTTCCGGCGGAGCAGTTTCCTTAGATAGAGATTTGAACAAAATCATGTAAACTTAAAATGTAAAGTTTTAGTTTGGGAGCGTACGATGAATCGGAAGATTTTTTTTAGTTTGTTGTTGATTGTTTTGTTAGCTCAGACTTGTACCTGGTCGGCGGGGCAATCTCGGCAAGTACTCTCTCTCGATCCGGGATGGAAATTCTCCCTGGATGGACCGAATAATGCTCAAGCCGTCGAGCTTGACGACAGCGGGTGGCGGTCTGTGGATTTGCCGCATGACTGGAGCATCGAAGGCCCTTATGACAGAAATGCTCCGACCGGCGGTTCCGGCGGTTATCTGCCGACGGGTGTCGGCTGGTATCGAAAACACTTCACTTTGCCGGCGTCTGCTCGTGACGGCAGGATTTGGATAGAATTCGACGGGATTTACGAAAACAGCGAGGTCTGGATAAACGGACATCGGCTTGGCAAGCGACCGTTCGGTTATATCAGCTTCCACTACGACCTGACGGATCATTTGGTTGATGGTGACAATGTCATTGCCGTACGCGTTGATAATTCCAATCAGCCTAATACCCGCTGGTACAGCGGCTCCGGCATTTATCGTCATGTGAGACTTGTTGGTGTTAATCCGATTCACGTGGCTCACTGGGGTCTGGCAGTAACTACCCCCGATGTCTCCGAAGACAACGCCGAGGTATTAATACGCGCGGCATTTGTCAATGAAAGCTCGGCTCCTACGAAAGACGGTCAGTGGAAATCCAGGATTATCGATCCGGACGGCAATCAAGTGACGGCTCAGGCAGGGACCTATGATACGATTGAGCCCGGTGAATCTATTATCGTCGAATCTCCTCCTTTGGAAGTCCATGCGCCCCGTTTGTGGTCGGTCGAGACCCCTGCGCTATACAACTTGCGTACTATCGTGCTCAACGGCGGCGTGGTTGTGGATGAGATAACTACAACATTTGGAATCAGGAAGATCGAATACGACGTTGATCGAGGCTTCCTTCTCAATGGCAAGCATGTCAAGATGAATGGCGTGTGTTTACATCACGGCGGAGGCTGTGTGGGTGCGGCCGTACCCGAGAGAGTATGGCAAAGAAGGCTCGAAATACTCAAGGCCATGGGATGCAATGCCATTCGGACGGCACATAATCCGCCGGCGCCGGAATTTCTGGACCTGTGCGACCGTATGGGTTTTTTGGTTATGGACGAGGCTTTCGACGAGTGGACGATAGGTAAAACGGAGCATGGTTATCATAAGTACTTCGAGGAGTGGTCGGAGCGTGATCTGAGAGATTTTATCCGCCGCGACCGGAACCATCCGTCGGTCGTGATGTGGAGCGTCGGCAATGAAGTTCGTGAGCAGCCGCAGGAAGGTGGGCACGAAGTTCTGCGCAGACTCGCCGAGATTGTTCACGATGAGGATAAAACGCGGCCGTTCACTCAGGGTTGTGACAATATTGCCGCGGACGGCGGCTCTACAACTCCGGAATTTCTCGATCTGCTCGATATCGTTGGTTATAACTATGTCGATCGCTGGCACGAACGCAGAGAATTATACTACAGTATCGACCGGCACGACCACCCGGACTGGAAAATGGTCGGCACCGAAAGCGTTTCGGCAGGGGGAGTTCGCGGGGAATATTTTCTCGGCAGAGATCCAAACGTTATCCGGCCCAATTATAATACGCGAATGATTCGCGCCGAGCAGCTCTGGAAATTTGTTGCCATGCACGATTATGTCATCGGCGATTTCATGTGGACCGGCATCGATTACCTCGGCGAATCGTGGTGGCCCGGCAAAAATTCGAGCAGCGGAGTTATCGACCTGTGCGGATTTCCAAAAGACGGATATTATTTCTACCAGAGCCAATGGACCGAAGAACCGATGATTCATGTATTTCCACATTGGAACTGGCCTGGATATGAGGGCAAAATTATTCCCGTTCTCTGTTATACCAACTGCGATTCGGTTGAGCTGTTTCTCAACGGCAAATCCTGCGGTGAAAAGCGGCTTGAATTTCCGAGGCAGGGCACTTCCGGCGGCTGGAACCGTTACGCCAATCCGCGAATCAATCCGACAACGGCGGACCTGCATCTGTCATGGGATGTCCCTTATGAGCCGGGTGTTCTCAAAACCGTCGGCAAAAGGAGTGGCCAAATCGTCTGCACGAAGGAAGTTCGCACGACGGGACCGGCTGCGGCAATCGAGCTTAAGATCGACCGGGATTCTATTTCCACTTTACGTGACATTGCCCATGTGGAGTTGCGGATAGTCGATGTCGACGGGGATATTGTTCCGACGGCGGATAATCTTGTCGTTTTTGCTGTCGAAGGACCGGGGCGTATCATAGGCGTCGATAACGGAAATCCCCGGGATCACGACTCGTACCAGGCCATGCAACGGCGGGCTTTCAACGGCCTGGCTCTGGCTGTCCTTCAGTCGTCGGGGGAGACCGGCGGAATAAGATTCACGGCACGTTCGGAAGGATTAAAAGAAGCTTCGGCGGAAATAACGGTAAAGTGACATTTGGGAATTCTGTCTTTTGAATCATGAAATGAAATGTAAAAGGAGCGAAAATGAAGCTTAGAATTTTTTTAGTTGTTTTCATTTTAGCCGCTGCGGTATCGGCACGAGAGAACCGGGATTTTGATTTTGGCTGGCGTTTCAGTAAAGGGAATTTTGCCGCGGCGATGATGCCCGGATTTGACGACTCTGCGTGGCGGACTGTGAATTTGCCGCACGACTGGAGCATCGAGGGGCCGTTCAGCGGCGAATACGGCAGCGGCAACGGTTATGCTCCGGGCGGCGTCGGCTGGTATCGTAAACATTTCAAGCTGGAGGCGATTCATAAAGATAAACTTGTCGCAATAGAGTTCGACGGAGTTTACAACAACTCGGAGGTCTGGATTAACGGTCACCTTCTCGGTGAACGGCCGTACGGATATATCAGCTTTCAATATGATTTGACAAGGCATCTGAAATTCGGCTCAGACGAAAATGTAATTGCCGTTCGGGTGGACCATTCGAAATTCGCCGATTCGCGATGGTACACCGGCTCAGGAATTTATCGCCATGTTCGGCTGCGAGTTACGAACAAGCTGAGAACCGCACCCTGGGGCACGTGTGTCACTACACCTGAGGTAAAGGACGATTCGGCGACTGTGCGCATCGAAACCACGATAAAAAACAGCTCGGATGAGATGAAGGAATTTACGCTTCAATCGGATATCATTGCGGCGGACGGAAAAATAATTGCCGCAGATGTTACGGACCAAAAACTTGCCGCTAATTCCGGACAGGTTATCGTCCGGCAGATTGAAATAAAAAATCCTCAGCTCTGGTTGATAGACAATCCCGTTCTTTACAAGCTCCGCAGCAGGATAAAGCAGGATGAGACATTAATGGACGAAGTTTTTACGACGTTCGGAATTCGCACAATCGCCTTCGATCCTAATAAAGGTTTTTTCCTTAACGGCAAAAATATAAAGCTCAAAGGTGTCTGCCTGCATCATGACGCCGGATGTCTCGGTGCCGCCGTGCCGGATAAAGTTTTGGAGCGGCGTTTACTACTGATGAAAGAGTTGGGAGCCAATGCGATTCGGACTTCTCACAATCCTCCGGCGCAGGAGCTTCTGGATATTTGCGACAGGCTCGGCCTGCTGGTTAAAGATGAGGCATTCGACGAATTTACGCCGCCTAAGAACAAATGGGTCACCGGCTGGAATAACGGCGTGCCGTCCCGGTTCGGATACGGCGAAGTTTTTACCCTGTGGTCTGTTATCGATATTCGTGAGATGGTTATGCGGGACCGTAATCATCCCTGCATTATTATGTGGAGTATCGGCAACGAGATTGATTACGCGAACGACCCGTTTTCTCATCCGGTACTCGGTGACCAGTATCGTCCGGAACATCCCCCGGCGGAAAATCTGGTAAAGTATGCCGAGCCGCTAATTACGGCTGTGAAGGAGCTGGACAAAACGCGTCCGGTGACGGCGGCCCTGGCGAATATTAAAATGTCGAACGCAGTCGGACTGGCGCAAAAGCTTGACGTGGTCGGATATAACTATCAGGAACAATTCTACGAGGCCGACCATAAAAACTATCCGGAACGCTTTATTTTCGGCAGCGAGAACGGCGACCAGTATAATGCCTGGGCTGTGGTACGTGACAATGATTATGTCGCCGGGCAGTTCCTCTGGACCGGCATCGATTATCTCGGCGAGGCGGGGCGATGGCCGAATACGGCGAACAGCACTGGACTGCTCGATTTGTGTGGTTTCAAAAAGCCTCTCGCCTGGTTCCGGCAAAGCCTCTGGAGCGACGAGCCTATGGTGTATATATTCGTCTCCGGCGGTCGCGGCTCAAGAAGGGGCATGAGGGGGGCCGAACACTGGAACTGGCCTGAGAATTCGTCGGTAACGGTACTTTGTTATACGAATTGCCCGGAAGTGTCACTGATACTCAACGACAAGCCGATTGGAACACAACAATATTCGCAGGCAAGGGACGGCATGTTGAGATGGAACGTTCCCTATGAGCCGGGCCTGCTGAAGGCCACCGGGAATAGAGATGGTAAAGCTGTTTGCGAGTATGTTTTACAAACGGCCGGGCCGGCAAGCCAAATCGAACTTTTGTCGGATGTCACTCGAATTCACGCCGACGGCAAAGATATTGCTCACATCGAGTTTGGAATTGTCGATGATAAAGGTGTGATTGTGCCGGATGCAGAGCACGAAGTATCATTCGAGCTGGACGGGCCGGGAAATATCATAGGCATTGGTAACGGCAATATCAACAGCATTGACGATTACAAGGACAATAAACACAAAGCATATAACGGCAGAGGGCTGGCTATCCTGCAGGCCGGACCAGACTCCGGCAAAATCTCAATAAAGGCTGGCGCCGAGGGATTAAAGCAGTCTACTCTCGAAATCGAGGTCGTGCAGTGAGCTTGCGTCGTTTTGGAAAATCATAATTGAATTTGAGACCTGTTACAATAGAGGAGAAAAAAGTGAGCGGCAAAAAGTTTCTTTTTAATTTGATGTTTTTAACCGTCGCATTATCAATCATTATTGATTGTAATGCTCGTGGTGCGGCGAAAAAAGCGATGATTGTCTCGCAAAAGCAAACCGAGGGTGCTTTTTGTTTGGTGCATTCGGGAAACGCCGCCGTGATATATACCGACCCGAACGATGCGGAGGTTGTGCAAATTGCCGCAGAGGCGTTATGCAAAGATATCGAGATGGTCACCGGGATTCTGCCGGCCGTTCGAAAAAATTCGGATAAGCTTTCGGCCCATGCCGTAATTATAGGCACGCTCGGTCAATCAGGATTGATAGATAGATTGGCGGATAAAGGCCTTATCCCGGCGGAAAATATTCGCGGCAAATGGGAGACTTTTGTCGTCACCGTCGTGGAGCGGCCTTTTCCTGATGTGGAAAGGGCACTTGTGGTTGCGGGAAGCGACCGCCGCGGCACGGCATTCGGGGTTTTCGAGCTTTCAGGAATGATGGGCATTTCTCCCTGGGTGTGGTGGGCGGATGTTACCCCGAAACACATGGATGCCGCATATATAGCTTCCGGCACGATTATCGAGGGGCCGCCGTCGGTCAGGTATCGCGGCATTTTCCTCAACGACGAGGACTGGGGGCTGCAGCCCTGGGCGGCAAAAAACATGGATATGGATATACGTGACATCGGGCCGAATACCTACGCGAAAATTTTCGAGCTTCTTTTGCGTATGAAGGGCAATTATATATGGCCCGCCATGCATCCGTGCACGAAGGCGTTTTATTATTATCCCGAAAATCCGAAAACGGCCGACCGGTACGCCATAGTCGTGGGTTCGACACATTGTGAGCCGATGCTGCGCAATAACGTCTTCGAATGGAGCGAAAATTTCGAAAATGAATACGGCCGGAAACCGGGCGAATGGCGTTACGATACGAACCGCCAACAGATATACAGATACTGGGAGGACCGCGTCAAACAATCGTCTTCTTATGAATCTGTTTATACGGTTGGGATGCGCGGCATTCATGACAGCGGTATGCCGGGGCCGCGCTCCCGGAGCGAAAAAATTAAGCTTCTTGAAGAAGTTATTTCCCAGCAAAGAGGCCTTTTAAGCGAGTATCTTAAAAAGCCGCTTAACGAGATTCCCCAGATATTTTGCCCCTATAAGGAAGTGCTTACGCTTTACCAGGAAGGTCTGAAGCTGCCGGATGATGTTACTATCGTTTGGGCCGACGACAACCACGGTTATATAAGGCAGTTATCGAATCCAACAGAGCAGATACGCTCGGGCGCAAGCGGCGTGTATTATCATCTGTCCTACTGGGGCTCGCCACATGATTATTTATGGCTTAGCTCGATGTCACCTTCACTTGTCAGTTATGAGATGACAAAGGCGTTTCGTTACGGAGCTTCGCGCCTGTGGGTTTTCAATGTCGGCGATATTAAACCCGCCGAGATGGAAACGGAGTTCGCACTCTCTCTGGCCTGGGATGTCGATTCGTGGGTTCCGGAAAATGCTTATCAGTATTTGCGTTTCTGGGCGGCGAAAACTTTTGGAGAAGAATTTGCCGAACCGATAGCGGAAATTAAAGGCGAGTATTACCGGCTGGCGCAGGAAGGTAAACCGGAACATATGGGTGCCGTGACTTTTGATGAAAAGCAGGCGGATGAACGTTTGCGAGATTATCAGGCTATTGCGGCAAAAGCAGAGGCGTTAAGTAAAAAGATCCCCGAACGGCTGCAGGATGCTTACTTTCAGCTGGTTCTTTATCCGGTTCGGGGGGCGTGTTTGATGAACGAGAAAATTCTTTATGCCCGCAAGTCTGTTCGATTGGCGCAGCAGGGTAATGAAGGTGCGCTTGAATACACCCAAAAAGCGCAGTCTGCATTCGAGCAGATTCAAAGCCTGACCCGTAAATATAACGAGGATATTTCCGGTGGAAAGTGGTTGGAAATGATGAGCTGGCGGCCTCGAGATCTTGACGTATTTAAGATGCCGCAGGTTGCAACGGCGGAAATGATAAAAAAGGCAGCAGAAAATATTGCCGCAGGAAACGAAGAACAAAGTAAGAGAATAGAAATTTCCGCCGCCGATTATACATCGAAACGAGAAGTTCCGCCTGTGAGTTTGCAAGTAATTAAGGGGCTCGGTATCGGGGGAAAAGGTCTTACGATTGCCCCGATTGACGCCGAATCTGTGCCGGAGGAAAAAATCGAAGAAGCTGTTTTTGTAGAGTATAAAACCAGTCTCTCTGCCGGCGATAGAGCAATAACGGTTAAATGCCTGCCCACCCACCGAATCCACGAGGGGCGGAACCTGCGTTATGCAATATCGGTAAACGGCGAAACTCCCCGGGTGGTTGATGTTTATTCGCCGGCCGATAGTCGCCCGTGGAGAAATAATGTGCTTCGCGGCTATTCCGAAGGGCGGACGAATCACCGGATTGATACCTCCGGGGAATCTGTTGTACGAATATATATCCTCGATCCTGGTTTGGTTATAAATTCGATAGAAGTATTTTAACTGAAAATATTCCCGCATAAGCTGTTGAATCATAAAGTGTTACCGTTGTCATTGCGGCAATTATCCTGCATGGGCGGAAATCGGTTTTTTTGCTTGTTCTTTTCGGTTGTTTTAGTACAATCTCTTGACAATAATGTTGATTCCGAATCGAATCAATAATCTCATAGGAGTTGTTGAACATTGGTTTCAAATAACGCTGCAATTGTGTTATTGGATTTCCCGGCACATCCGGCAATCGGGCGGAACTTCCGCCGGACAGCTCATCGCCTTTCGATGCATATAACCGAACATGATAATTCCAAAGTGATATACTGGGCAGAAATATGCTTTGTGAATGATTCCATTGCTGATGGGAGAATAAACTGCGCAGTCTGAAAAATATTACAATGAGGAATTAAATCATAAACCGCACTTTTTGACAGAGTGATTTCTAAAATAAAGATAATACTTCCAGGACAGGAACATTGCACAATAGTGACTGTCTTTAAGCCTGTTATTTTGGAATATAAGTTAGTTGCACGAACAAAGCTGATAATTGAAATAATTTTGAAGGAGTGGCAGAAATGAGGACTTTATTGTTAGTTATTATTGCGGCGGTTTTGTTAAATCCGGCATTAGCTGCGGAAAGACTCTGGCAGGAGCTTTCGGATCCGAGTTTGACCGAAGTTGCTTCTAATTTTAGGAACCCGCCGTCAGAGTACAGCATGACGTTTTATTGGGGCTGGGACGGCCCGGTTACCGAAGAAGTAATCACCCGTGATTTGAAAGAATATAGCTCCAACAACGTAAGGGCAGTTACTCTGGAAGCGGGCTATCGAATGACTGCCGCTTATCTTTCGCCCGAATGGTTTAAATTGGTCAAATATACAGTTCAGCAGGCCCGCCTGAATGATATGCACGTATGGCTGGTCGATGAAGGTAAATATCCGAGTGGTTTTGCCGGGGGAAGGTTCAGCGAGCTTCGTCCGGACCTGACCATGCAGACGTTCAGGGTAACGGAGCGGTTTGATGTCGGCGGCGGCGAAACTGTGGATCGCCAGGTTAAAGATAATACGATTTGTGCCGTTGCGGTTAATGAAACAGACGGCGTTTCCAAAGTTCTTGAGCCTGTGAACGGTAGATTGAACTGGACGGCCCCGGAAGGACAGTGGCAAGTTCAGGTAGTCGAGCAGCAGTTTCGCACATCAGCGACACGGTCAGTGAATAATCCGAAAATAGGGCAAAAAGACGGCACTCATGCTTTATGCGATTATCTCAAGCCAGAGGCCGTGGCTAAATTTATCGAGTGGACGCACGAAGAATACAAAAAAGTGGTAGGCGATGAGTTCGGCAAAACCGTTCTGGGTTTCAGAGGCGACGAGCCGGATTACGGTATTATCCCATGGACGAATACGATTATTGAAGAATTCAAAAAGCGAAAAGGCTATGACGTGCGTCCATTTCTTGCTTCTTTCACCCAGCGGCGCGGCCTGACGGAACAGCAGCAGCGGGTAAAGGCTGATTACTGGGACGTATGGTCGTCTGTTTTTAGTGAGAATTTCTTCGGTACGCAATCGAAGTGGTGTGCTCAAAATAATCTCGAATACTTAGTCCATCTGAATCACGAGGACCAGATGACGGGTCTTGCCCGCTCGGAGGGGGATTTTTTCAGGTGCATGCGCCAGGTGCAGATGCCGGGCGTCGATGCCATCTGGAGCCAGATTTGGCCGGATAAAGTTGCCGATTACCCGAAATATGCCTCGTCGGCGGCACATCTTTTCGGTCGGCCGCGTGCATTCACCGAAAGTTTTGCCGCATACAAACCAAGCCCGAATCTCGAACAGGCAATGTGGATTCTGAACCACCAGATTGTTCGCGGGATTAATATGGTTGAAGTTATGTGGATACCGGCATCAAGCAACGGCAGAAGCGGAATGAGAGGCTGGCTTGCCGATGAGCGGTTCGCGGGTGCCGCCATGTATCTGAATCGTGTTTGTTATGTCCTTTCGCAGGGGCGACCCGCGGCACAAATCGGGCTTTATTACCCGAGTTATAGTCTGTGGCTCGGCCACGACGAAGCCGATAAAAATGTGCTGGCCGTCACTCAGCAGCTTTTGGAAAATCAAAGAGATTTCGATTTCGTTGACGAGCAGACGGTATCTTCCGTGATGAAGCTCGAAGGGGATCGATTCACGAATCTCAGCGGCCAGAGCTATCGCGCGATTATTGTTCCGCCGATAACGGCAATTTCAAAAATGTCACTCGATAGGCTGAAAAAATTTGCCCAAAACGGCGGCAAAGTAATATTCCTCGGCGATGCTCCCGCGCTGGTAGTTGAAAAAACATTCCTTGACGCAAGAGGACCGGCGGATATTAGCTGGGCGATTCGGGAATCTTCCGGCGGGCTTACTGAAAATGTTCTGAAAGCTTTACCGGAGCCGGATGTTAGCCTGGGCCAGGTGAGTCCGGCGGTTAAATATCTTCACCGTCGATTGTCCGATGCGGATGTTTACTTCTTTTTTAACGAGAGTAATGAAAAACTCTCGTGCACGGCAACTTTGCGAGCGGCGAAGGGGCAGGTGCAAATCTGGAATCCGTTGACCGGCGATATGGAACCTGTACCGGGAGCTTCCGCCGAAAACGGTGTCATTCGTCTGCCCCTGGAAATGGGAACTTACGGTACGGAGCTGGTTGTGGTTGGCGATGTCAAGCGTGTTGCGGCAAAAGCTGTGGCAAGGCCCTGACTTTCGATGGTTATAAGGGTGATTATGACGGCATAATTTGAAGCAGAGGTCCAAATGAGCAGATTCAGAAAAATATTTACAATCGCGTTTACAATCTCGATGTGTTCTTCTCTGACGGCGCTTGATAGAAAGGACGTGACGTTTAAGATATTCCAGTTCCCGGCAAATATGATTCCCCGTATCGACGGCGAGACCGAGGACTGGTCTATGGTACCCGAAGAGTATGTTATCGGTATGGACCAGCTTTGGGAAGATTCCGGCAAACATTCGAAGGCCGACCCGAACAATCTGGATGTCCGTGTCAGGATCGGATGGGTTGCCGGGATGAACAAACTGTATTTTTTATACGAGGCCTACGACGATTATTGGGATTTTTCCCAGACCGGATTGCATAACGATACGTTCGAGATCGTAGTAGATGCCGATGCATCCGGTGGGCCCTTGATTGATAAGGGACATCGCGAGATGTGGGTCGAAGAGCAGGTCGGCCCGGCGGGGGCGGCCGACGACGAAAGGATCAGTAACGAGGAAGCTAACTGGGCGATTCACGGAGTCCATGCTCAAAACTATCATATTTTTACGCCGGCGGATGGTAAGGACTGGACTCTTGCATGGGGTGTTCAGCCCTGGATTAAAGAGCTCCCCTATGCGAACGCCGTTTGTAAATATGATTTCAAGCCGGGTGAATCGGGGAAACTCGTTCTCGAATTCTGGATCACGCCGTTCGATTATGCCGGTCCGGAGGGGCCGCAGAGGGCCGTCGAATCGGTATTGTGGGACGATAAGATAATCGGTCTTTCATGGGCTGTTATCGATTACGATGACGTTAACAGCAGGAGTAACAACGGATTCTGGAATCTTTCCAGGCAGCATCGGATGTACGGCAACGCCTGGCATTTGTGTGCGTTTCGTTTAATGCCGCTCGATGAAAAATTCCGAAAGCCCATCGAGGCCCGGTGGTTCTTCAAGGTGGTGGATATGCAGCGCAGATTAGTGGCTTTCAAAGATGTTTCCTACGGCGAGATAACATCATGGAAATGGGATTTCGGCGACGGAACAACATCGACCGAGCGGAATCCGATTCACCAGTATAAAAATGCCGGCGATTATGTTGTCACGCTTTATATCGAAGGACCCGCGGGCAAATCACGCCGGTCCAAGGTATGGGATGTCGAACTCAAGTAAATTCTCGATTAGAAAGGAGTGTTGTTTATGTTTAATCGTTTATCTATATTATCTTTTTTCGCAGCACTGTCTTTAGTGGCTCCGTTGGTGTTTTCGCAGGAAAGCGCAAATACCGCCGTATTCAATGTAAAGCAGTACGGCGCAACAGGCGACGGCGCTGCGATTGATACGCCTGCCGTCAACAAGGCAATTGAAGCTGCGGCCTCTGCCGGCGGCGGGACGGTTTATTTTCCCGCCGGTACGTATGCCTGTTATTCGATCCGGCTCAAAAGTAATATTGCTTTATATCTCGATCATGGCGCGACGATTTTAGCCGCCGAACATACGGCCGAAGCCGGCTATGATCTTCCCGAACCGAATCCCTGGGGTGACGAGCACAGGTATCAGGATTTCGGTCACAGCCACTGGCACGACAGTCTTATCTGGGGTGAGAACCTGGAAAATATTTCCATTCTCGGCCCGGGCATGATTTACGGCAAGGGCTTAGGCAAATGGGACAGACCTCAGGACAAAGGAGCGGGAAACAAAGCCGTAGCGTTAAAACTTTGCCGGAACGTCGTGATTAAAGATGTTACGTTTCTGATGGGCGGGCATTTTTGTATTCTGCCGACCGCCGTGGATAATTTTACCATCGATAACGTGAGAATCGATACGAATCGGGATGGGATTAATGTCGATTGTTGCAAAAACGTTCGTATATCGAATTGCACTATAAATTCCCCGAACGATGATGCGATAGTTCTTAAAAGCTCCTTTGCGCTGGGCTATGCACGAGTGACCGAGAACGTGACAATTACCAATTGCCAGGTGAGCGGCTATGATGAGGGTACGCTGCTGGACGGCACTTTTAAACGCACGCAGAAGCAGGCTCCCGATCGCGGAGGTGTTACCGGTAGGATAAAGTTCGGCACCGAGTCGAACGGCGGCTTCAAGAATATTACGATTTCCAATTGCGTTTTCGACCGCTGCCGGGGACTGGCACTGGAGACCGTTGACGGCGGATTGCTCGAAGATGTCACTATATCCAACATCTCCATGCGTAATATTACGAATGCGCCTTTTTTCCTGCGTCTCGGCAGACGGATGAGAGGCCCGGAAGGAGTCCCAGTGGGAAAGCTTCGCCGCATTAATATAAATAATGTGGTTGTGTACGACGCCGACCCGCGTTACGGATCGATGATTATGGGTATTCCCGGACACGATATCGAAGATGTGAAACTCAGCAATATCAGGATACTTGTCAAAGGCGGAGCTACGAAAGAGCAGGCTGCGGTCGAAGTTCCCGAGCTCGAAGACGGTTATCCCGATCCGAGAAACTTCGCTCCAATTCCAGCTTACGGCTTTTTTATCCGCCATGTCAAGGGCATCGAGCTGAATAACGTCGATGTGAGTTTCGAGGACGAAGATTTCCGCCCGCCGTTTATTCTTGAGGACGTCAAAAAGGCGGAATTTCGCAACGTCGAGGCGCAGAGAGCAGAACAAGTTCCGACTTTTATACTTAAGAACGTCAAGGATTTCAGCACGTCCGATTGTAAACCGGTTTCGGATATCCAGCTCGAAAGCGTGGAACAAAAGGAGCTTTAGGCGGCAACGATAAAGCCGAATTAACTTTTATGCCGGATTCAGGAAACTTCAGGAGAAAATAATGATTCGTAAAATTTTGCCGTGTCTTTTATTGATTTGTATTCTCAGTTGTATTGTTACGGCGCAGGAACAACCAAGGCAGTCCGGCAGGCGAGGGATGCGTGTCGGCCGGGCAGGGCAGGGAGGAACTCGACCGCCGGCGAATAACGAACGCGGGCTTCGTGAGCTTACAGCCGAAGAAATTCCGCCGAACCTTAATTTTTATGCGATGGACCCGCTCTATAATCCGGACGCCGTTCTGGGCTGGACCGATGAGCGGATCGAAGAAAAGCTCAATCGTGGGATGCTGGCTGTATCAATAGGGGATGGCAGGATTTATCTGGGCTGGCGTCTGTTGAAAAGCGATCCCGAAAATATCGCTTTCAATGTTTATCGCGCTGCGGCAAATGGTGAGCCGGTAAAATTAAATGACCGGCCGATAACAAAAACCACAGATTTCATCGATGAAAAAGCGCCGCTGGAGCAGGAAAACGCCTGGTTTGTCAGGCCGATAGTAGATGGGGCCGAACAGGCGGCCTCCGAGCGGGCGGAGCTGCCGGCGAATCCCCCGGTGCAACAGTTCAAATCAATCCAGTTGAAAGACGATGTTCGTGCGAATATGGTCGGCATCGCCGATCTGAACGGCGACAGTGTGTACGATTTCGTTGTCAAACATTCAAGTGGCAGAGGCAAAGATCCCGGCAGAATCAGCCCGAATTCCGGCTCCGTACAATATGACGGATACGACGGCAAGAACGGCGAATTTTTGTGGCGCATCGATTTGGGATGGAATGTCGATAACGGCATTTGGTGGACGCCGATGGTTGTTCGGGACCTGGACGGCGACGATATAGCCGAGGTTTGCGTCAGGACGTCGGATTACGCCGCAACCCGTGAGGAAATGCTTCCGAGCGGGCAGGAGGGATTTCTCCTGGACGCTCCGGAATATCTTGCCGTTTATAACGGCCGGACCGGCGAATTGATCGATAAAGTCGATTGGATTGAGCTCGGCAAAGTCCAGGACTGGGGTGACAACACCGGCAACCGCGCCAGCCGGCACATGCTGGCCGTGGCGTATCTTGACGGTAAAACTCCCGCCGTGCTCGCGGTTCGCGGTACGTACGGTATGATGAAAGTCGATGCTTATGTCCTGAAGGATAAGAAACTCGAAAAAGTGTGGCGATGGACAAACGAACGGGCGCCGTTTATGTATCAGGGGCAGGGGCAGCATACCGTCAAAACCGGCGATATCGACGGCGACGGCTGCGATGAAATCATCAACGGCTCGCTTGCAATCGACAATGACGGCAAAACTCTCTGGGGGACCGGCCTGGGACACGGCGACCGTTCCTATATGGGTGATATCGATCCCGAGCACCCCGGTTGGGAAATTTTATATATTATCGAAGAGCCTCACCCTCGAAACGGCATGTGTCTTGTTGATGCGCGAACCGGTATGATTCTTTTCGGCGCCGATGAGCCGACTCGTGATAACGAGCTTGGTGGTTGTTTGGCTGCCGATTTTGATTCATCTCATCCGGGACTGGAGCTGGCCGGCGGGCGATTCTATTACTCTTCGAAAGGGACTCGTCTGGAGGGAAATCCGCCGCAGGGGCTTATGGCCTGGTGGGACGCCGATTTATTGCGGGAATTTGTCAGCCGCAGAGGGCTTGCAAAATGGGAAAACGGCGAGCCGGCTGCGATTCAGGGCGAGCGGATTGATGGCGGTGTTCAGCAGGTCGCCGATATACTGGGCGATTGGCGGGAAGAGCTTGTAACGGTCGTCGGCAATGAGATTCGCATTTATAGTACCGTCATTCCGGCGGCGGATCGACGCATATGTTTGATGCAGGACCCGCTGTATCGCAGTGATATATGCCATCATACAATGGGTTATACCAACAGGCATTATCCCATGACAAGCTACTACCTCGGAACTAAATGAAAACTTTGATTTATGGAAGGGCATGGAGAATTGTAATGGCGGCAACAGGAAAAAAGCATAAGGCTGGAATTATATTATTGGCGATTTTTTTTGTAGCGGGATTTTCGGTCCAGAAGAACATTGGCGCCGAGACCGGCAAGCCCGGGCCCGGATTAAGGCAAATGGAGAAATTGACACGTGGAGTGATTGCGATTAATCAGGGCCAGGGTAGGGTGTATGTGGGATGGCGAATGTTCGGTACCGATCCGGACGATATCGCCTTTAACCTTTACCGTTCCACAGGCGGCGGCGAAGCTGCGAAGCTTAATGAGAAGCCCATTACGCAAAGCACGAACTTCGTTGACGAAAAAATTGACCCGAGCAAACCCAATTCTTATTTCGTCAGAGCCGTGATGAACGGCAAGGAGTCGGAGGCGAGTGCTCCTTTTACTTTACAGGCAAATGCGCCGATACAGCAATATGTTAAAATTCCCCTTCAAACTCCCGACGGATATACACCCAACGATGTTTCCGTCGGCGATCTGGATGGTGACGGGGATTATGAAATTGTATTGCATCAGGCATCGAGAGGTCGTGATAATTCTCAAAGAGGAATGACCAGAGAGCCGATACTCGAAGCATATAAGCTGGACGGCACTTTCATGTGGAGGATAAATCTGGGCGGAAATATACGTGAAGGCGCTCACTATACCCAGTTTATGGTTTATGATTTGGATGGTGACGGCAAAGCCGAGATGGCCTGCAAAACTGCCGACGGAACCGTTGACGGCAAAGGCAACGTTATCGGAGATCCCAATGCAAATTATGTTAACAGGAACGGTTTTATACTGGAAGGACCTGAATTTCTCACGATTTTCGACGGACAGACCGGTGCCGCACTTGTCACTACCGACTATATACCACCGCGTGGAGGCGACGGCTCCGGCTGGGGGGACGGTAACGGGAACAGAGTCGATAGGTTCCTGGCATGCATCGCTTACCTCGACGGTGAAAGGCCGAGCCTTGTCATGTGCCGCGGTTATTATACGCGTGCTGTGTTGGCGGCATGGAACTTCCGAAGCGGCAGGCTGACGCGGGTATGGACTTTCGATAGTGATGACGGCACAGAGGGCAACAGGGCATTCAGAGGCCAGGGCAATCATGGTATCGCAGTAGCCGATGTTGACGGTGACGGCAAGGATGAAATCATTTATGGAGCGTGCGTCATAGACCATGACGGTACCGGCCTTTATTCGACAGGTTTGGGACACGGCGATGCCCAGCATACTTCCGATATCGATCCCGACAGGCCGGGCCTGGAGATATTCTCCATCCACGAAAATCCCCGTCATCCGAACGGCGCCGAGCTTCGCGAAGCGGCGACGGGGGAAATTCTTTGGGGGCTGCAGCTCAGAGATCCGGGAAGAGGTCTTGCCATAGATATCGACCCCCGTCACCGGGGTTACGAATGCTGGGCCAATAATACGGATGGTCTGTACAACTGTAAAGGCGAAAAAATTTCCGATTCCAAGCCCAGGTCGTGTAATATGGGAATATGGTGGGACGGTGACCTGCTTCGTGAGCTTCTTAACGGTGTTACGGTTAGTAAATGGGATTACGCCGTCGGCACGACGAACGAAATAGGTTCCGCTTTAAACTGCGCGAGCAATAATTCATCGAAATCCAATCCCTGCCTTCATGCGGATATTTTCGGCGACTGGAGAGAGGAACTGATATGCAGAACGGCAGATAACACTGAGCTACGTGTTTTTACGACTATAACTCCGACGGAGCATCGTTTATATACTCTGATGCACGATCCTGTTTACAGGCTGAGTGTAGCCTGGCAAAATGTGGCGTATAATCAGCCGACACAACCTGGTTTTTATCTTGGTGAGGGCATGTCGTCTCCGCCGCGGCCGAAGATTTATTTAGTCGGCAAAGGTGGTTGAGAATTTCTAAGAATAAAAAACATATTCGCTGTGATATATTAATATTTTTCATAAACTTTTGTGGAATGATATGTCAGAAAAACTAAATCCATTTTTTAAGGAAGGAAGTCTTATGAGAATATTTAAGGAAAAAATAATGAAAGTATTATCGAAGCCATATTGTTACACTGTATCTCGGCTGCTGATTTCGTTGGTATTGTTTTCAGCTTTAGCGGCCGGTTGTTCTAAAATGTCCAATATTCTTGCGGTTAAAACCAATATGCCTGATACAAGAGGTGTCATAAACTTTAATAGCGACTGGAAGTTTGCCGGGGGAGACCAGGCGGGAGCAGAGAAGGCGGACTTCGACGACGCCGAATGGCATGCGGTTCGTCTGCCGCACGACTGGGCTATTTCAGGGCCGTTCAATCCGAACGAAAACGGCTATGCGGGGAAACTGCCCTGGAGAGGAGTCGGATGGTATCGGAAAGCATTCCGGCTCGACGAAGCCGATCGCGGCCGACGGGTATATTTCGATTTTGACGGTGTGATGGCTTTTCCGAAAGTCTATATAAACGGCGAGCTTGCCGGACAGTGGGATTACGGCTATGTTTCGTTTCGCGTGGATGCTACGCCCTTTGTGAAATATGACGGCGATAACATTATTGCCGTTCAGGTCGATACCCGACGGCAGGGAACCCGTTGGTATCCCGGAGCGGGGATTTATCGCAAGGTAACGATGACTGTTTGCGACCCGGTGCATATCGCACTCTGGGGGACATACGTGACGACACCGGAGGTTGACGATAATTCGGCGACTGTTCGGGTGCGTTCGACTGTTGAAAATCACCTCGATTCAGAGGCAAAGGTCACGGTGGAAGTTGCCGTACTTGGTCCGGATGGTCGCCGGGTGGCCAACGGTGGTAAGGATAGTCTTATTTCCGCCGGTGGTTCAGGTGAAGTGGAGCAATCTCTTGTAATTTCGAATCCACAGCGTTGGGATGTTACCAGTCCGAAATTATATACGGCAAAAACCGTAGTGCGAATGAACGGTAAGGCAGTGGATACGGAAAGCACCTCATTCGGCATAAGGACGTTCAAATTGACTGCTAACGACGGTTTCTATCTCAACGGACGGCGGTTACAGCTTTACGGCGTTAATCTGCACCATGACCAGGGTCCGCTTGGTGCCGCATTTTATACCCGAGCTATGGAGCGACAACTGGAAATCATGCGAGAAATGGGCTGCAACGCCATTCGGACAAGCCACAATCCACCTGCTCCGGAGCTTCTGGCTTTGTGTGATCGTATGGGATTTGTGGTTTGGGATGAGTGTTTTGACAAATGGGACGATAAAGCCGGCCGTTACAGGGGACAGCCGCCGCTGGAAGAGTACGGCGAAAAACAGATTCGTAACTTCGTTATGCGCGACCGGAATCATCCCTCTATTGTTGTATGGTCAATTGGGAATGAAATAGGAAATCAACCTTCCGACAGGGAAGGCAAATCGCCTGAGAGAATAAAGTACATGAGAGATTTCGTGCTCAAATACGACCCGACTCGTCCCGTCGGCATGGCCTGTCATATTCCCGGTACGGTCGATGAGCCTATTCTCGACGCGTTGGATTTTACCGGCTGGAATTACGCCAGAAGGTATGCGCGATACAGAGAGACATATCCGGACAAACCGATTATATACAGTGAATCGGCCTCTACGTTGAGTACGCGCGGGTTCTATGAATTGCCGCTGCCGGATGTCAAAACCGATTTTTCCAGTCAAAACCAGGTGGATTCCTACGATTTGAATGCGGCAAGCTGGTCGGATATTCCAGACAAAGAGTTCAAATTAATGGAAGACGACAGATTCGTCGCCGGCGAATTTGTCTGGACGGGATTCGATTATCTGGGCGAACCGACACCTTTCTCGCAAGAGGCGAAAAGCTCTTATTTCGGCATTGTGGATTTATGCGGCATTCCGAAGGACAGGTACTTTTTATATCGCAGCCTTTGGCGGCCCGATACTGCAACGATACATATTCTGCCGCACTGGAACTGGCCCGAACGTATCGGAAAGAATGTTCCCGTGTTTTTCTATACTAACGGCGATTCAGCCGAGCTTTTCCTGAATGGAAAATCTCTTGGCCGTCGCCAAAAAGGAGTTTTGCCGGACAAGCCCAAGAATTTCGCACAGGGTAAATCCACCACGGCAAGTTCTGATCAGAATGAGGAAAATCTCCTTGCTGCTTGTGCGATTGATAACAACAAGTACACGCGTTGGTGTGCGAGTACCGGCGAACCGAACCAGTGGTGGCAGGTTGATTTGGGCCAGGTTCAGTCTGTTCGTTTCCTATCTATCGATTTTGAGAGAGAATCGAAGAATTACGGATATGAAATCAAGATTTCATCCGATGAATCGGCTTGGCAGACCGTTGTCACCAAGGATACAAGCAGAATGCCGAGATGGGGCGGCCCAACCCGGATATTCCACGATGTCGATGCACAGGGCAGGTATATCCGGATTGAATTTTCTCAGCTTCAACAAGGGGCATGGGCCAGCATCAAGGAATTCGGTGTTTATCCGGAGAAAGTGGAGTCCGATTACTATGAGCCGACTTATAAATATCGCCTGCGCTGGAACGAAGTGACTTACGAGCCGGGCGAGCTGAAGGCCGTCGCATACAAAGACGGTAAGAAAATCGGTGAGGCTGTGATGCGAACCGCGGACGAGCCGGATAACATTCGTCTGACGCCGGATCGGAAAATCCTGGCCGCAACGGGGGATGACCTCTGTTATATCCTGGTCGAGGCTTTGGACTCAAATGGTAATGTTTGTCCACTGGCCGACCAGCTTATTCGCTTCGGCATAGAAGGTCCGGCGGAAATTGCAGGTGTAGGTAACGGCAATCCGCTTTCGCTTGAGCCGTTCCAGGCAGATTACCGGAAACTGTTTTACGGCAAGGCGATGCTGATTCTTCGAACAAAGACAGGACAAGCCGGACGGATAAGAGTGTTCGCAGAAAGCGACGGTTTGCCTGCGACTGAAATAATTATCGAATCGCGAATTTAAACGTCCTGGTGACTCTCCTTATATGAATAAGGCATTACTAAATTTGATTTCCGTAGTTAAGAAGGAGAACTAGTGCGAACAAATTTGCTGATTATTGTTGTTTGTCTGGTTTTTGCCGGTATCAATGTCGAAATATCTAAAAGCGCACCCGGACCAGGAAAGATATTCAAGCCGAATTCGCTGACGATTTTACGCCTGCCGGTTACGATTAACTGATTCTGAATAGGCAAATACCAAGATTGAACTTTTGGAAAAACATTTATGAGCGAAAGATTTCTCAATGAATCCACGACATCTCCGATATCGAACAGGTTTTTACCTGTAGTTTTGCTGCTGTTTATCGGTAGCGGTTGTTCGGCGTTGATATACGAAATTGTCTGGTTTCAGTTGTTGCAATTGGTCATCGGCTCTTCCGCCGTTTCCCTTGGTGTTTTGCTTGGGACCTATATGGGCGGCATGTGCCTTGGAAGCATAATTTTGCCTCGCATAATTTCCCGCCGGCATCATCCTTTGCGCGTTTATGCTTTGTTAGAGCTTGGAATCGGCATTATCGGGATAGTAGTGTTGTTCGGCATCCCGTATATCAATCGAATTTATACGGCGCACGCCGCATCCGGTTTTTCCGGAGTATTGCTCCGCGGGGCTGTTTGTGGATTGTGTTTGCTACCTCCGACTTTATTGATGGGAGCGACGTTACCGGCAATTTCCCGCTGGATTGAGATGACGCCGAAGGGTGTTTCATGGCTTGGTTTCTTTTATGGAGGGAATATCGCCGGTGCCGTATGCGGCTGTCTTTTTGCCGGATTTTACCTGTTACGGATATATGATATCACGATCGCTACTTATGCCGCGGCGTCGATAAACGTAGTTATAGCTTTAATGGGTCTTGGCATGTCAGGCTTGGCGATGTATCGACTGTCGGACGATATACAGGCGGAGCATTCTTATAGCCGAAAAAGATTTCATGCATGGCATGTGTACGTGACTATAGGTTTATCGGGAATGAGTGCTTTGGGGGCGGAAGTGATTTGGACCCGCCTTTTGTCACTTATGCTTGGAGCTACGGTTTATACTTTTTCCATTATTCTTGCGGTGTTTCTCGTCGGACTTGGTATCGGAAGCGGCATCGGGTCTGTTATTTCCAGGCACGCCAGAACTCCTCGGTTTGCATTGGGTTTGTGCCAGTTGCTGCTGGTGGCGGCCATAGCATGGACCTCATACATGATTAACAACTCCCTTCCATACTGGCCGATTGATCCGTCACTTTCCGGTAATCCGTGGATTAACTTCCAGCTTGATTTATTACGTTGTATTTGGGCTGTTTTACCGGCGGCATGTCTGTGGGGGGCGAGCTTCCCGCTGGCAATTGCGGCGGTTGCCACACAGGGAGAGGACCCGGGATGGTTGGTCGGGAAAGTTTATGCCGCAAATACGGTCGGTGCTATAATCGGGGCGATTGGTTTTAGTATGATTACTATTCCCATAGTGGGGACACAGCAGGCACAGAGAATGATTGTAGTTTTAGCAGCTTTAGCAGGTTTAATTATGCTTCTTCCTCTTTATGGAAATATGATAAAAAATTATTGTAATTTAGTAAAAATGTCATGGACTCGAATCCTTTTTTCATCAAATGGACGTATAAATCGCAGGACTTTTTGGTGCATATATTTACCTATTTTCATTTTAATCAATATTATTGTCGTAATCGTCCAAGCTTTGCCAGAAGAGGAAAAAGTGGAATCCACTCTTAGCCTAGCAGGCTATATGAGTTTATTAATATTCATAGTTTTCTTTTCCTTAATTATTGCATGGGCAAGCCTCAGTATACTCTTCAAGCGTTGGCATGATCGTAACAGATCAGGGGGAATGGTTCTGATAAACTTGATACCTGTTATTGGACCAATATGGTCTTGGGTCGAACTTGGTTTTCTTCGAGGAACAATAGGACCTAATCGGTATGGTGAGGATTCTTTGCAATCAGAAGAGAAAAAGAGCGATAAAACAAAAACAGTATTTCCGTACGTTGTTGGAACAGCGTCATTGATAGTTATATTAGTATTAATTGTTGTGCTTGTAGGTAGCGTATCAAAAATTCCATGGGGTTTGATTGCTTATGGCCGCCATTTACCCACAATGTTTGAAGATTCAGAAGTCCTGTATGTGGATGAGGGTATGAATGCCTCGATCGCCGTTACGGAACTGGAGGACGGGATCAAATGTTTTCATGTCAGCGGCAAAGTCGTTGCCTCGACGGACCCTCTTGATATGCGGCTTCAATTAATGCTCGGTCACATGCCGGCTTTGTTTCACCCTAAGCCCCGCTCAGTGCTGGTTGTGGGATGCGGGGCGGCAGTAACTGCCGGTACATTTGTGCAGCATCCTGATATCGAAAAAATCGTAATATGTGAAATCGAGCCGCTAATCCCAAAGGTTGCCGGGGAGCAATTCGGCAAAGAAAACAATTACGTACTTCAGGATCCAAGAGTCGAGCTGATTATTGACGACGCCCGTCATTACATTTTAACCACTAAGGAGAAATTTGACATTATAACTTCCGACCCGATTCATCCCTGGGTCAAAGGCGCGGCTTCGCTCTATACCGACGAATACTTCGAGCTTTGCAAACAACGTCTAAATCCCGGCGGAATAGTCACGCAGTGGGTGCCTCTGTACGAAAGTAATCTCGATGCGGTCAAAAGTGAGATTGCCACTTTTTTCGAGGTTTTTCCGTACGGTACAATCTGGAGCAATGATTCCGAAGGTGAAGGTTATGATATTGTTATTCTGGGCCAGCTTGATCCAATGAAAATAGACATAGACAAACTCCAACAGCGGCTGGAAAGCAACGATTATTTGCCGGTCAGGAATTCTTTGAATAGTGTGGGATTCCATTCAGCGATTGATTTGCTTGCGACTTATGCCGGACGAAAACGGGATTTAAATACCTGGCTCAGCGATGCCCAAATCAATCGGGATCGTAATATGAGGTTGCAGTACCTGGCGGGAATGGGCTTAAATTCCTTCCAGAGCGAAAGTATTTATAAAGAAATGATTTTCTACCGTCTGTTTCCCGAGGATATTTTTATCGGTTCCGGGTCGGAAACAGATGTGCTGATGAAAGCGATGGGATTGTATGACGTGGATGATGAAATGCTTTTATAGTCTTATGAATATTTTTTAGGGTAATCATTTTTTGAAATTCAATCCGTCAAAATGAAATTTGTTTGAATATAAGGGGATTGTCGAGTGTATTTTAAAGTGAAGATGCTAAACGCGGCAAATTTTTGCCTTATTCTTTTAATGTTGTTATACCCAGGCTCCTTGTATGGACTCGAAAAGCTCGACAGGGCCGTAGTGGCTTTGCCTGATTCAGACAGCAATGTTTATATAGGCTGGAGATTGCTTATTTCCGACCCGCCTGATATTGCCTTTGATATATTGCGATGTTCTGAGACGGACGGCAAATATGTTAAGCTCAATAGCAGTCCTATCAGGAATTCCTGTAATTTTATAGATACGAACGCCGAAGGCAAAAACTGGTATTATATAGTTCATCCTTTGAGTGATGGTGTCAAAGTGCCGGATTCCGAACCGGTCCGGGCGAATACCATCTATGCAACCGAAGGATGTATTGCAATCAAGCTTCGCGGCGATTATGGAGCTAATAAAATCGGCATTGCGGACCTTGACGGCGACGGAGTGTACGATTATGTCATTAAGCAACCGGCCAGTTCCATAGATCCCGGCAGACAGCAGCGGAGCCGGGGAACTTATATCATAGAGGCATATAACGGTAAAACAGGCGAGTTTATGTGGAGTCATGACCTGGGGTGGAATATCAATCAGGGAATCTGGTTTTCGCCGGTGATTGTCTATGACCTTGACGGCGACGGCAAAGCGGAGGTGGCATGCAAAAGCGCACCGTTCGCCGCGACCGCCGATGAAGCACTTATCAGCCCAGGTGGTTTTGTCCTCGAAGGACCAGAATACTGCTCTGTTCTCGATGGCATGACCGGCGAAGAAATAGATAAGGTCGATTGGGTTGCCAGAGGTAATCCCCAGGACTGGGGCGATGACAGGGGCAACCGGGTTAATCGCAACCAGATTGGCGTGGCCTATCTGGACGGCAAAAGGCCCAGCCTTTTGGTACTTCGCGGCACATACACTAAAATGAGGATAGATGCATATAATTTGACAGGCAAAAAACTTCAGAAAGTATGGAGCTGGTCCGGTGACGATGAAAATCCTCCGCTTCGCGGGCAGGGCGCTCATAGTATGCACGCTTTCGATGTAGACGGTGACGGGCGCGATGAAATAATTATCGGTTCGGCGGCAATCGACGATAACGGCAAATGTCTCTGGCGAATGGACATGGGCCATCCCGACTGGTGTTACATTGCCGATGTCGATCCGGCGCATCCGGGGCTGGAGATTGCATACGGCTTCGAGACGAGGCAGCCGCGAAACGGCATATGTTTGGCTGACCCGCGGACCGGTGAAATTATATGGGGTTGTGACCATCCTACAATACACATCCACGACTGGGGATTGGTTGCCGATATCGACCCGAATTCGCCGGGTATGGAAATTTATGGTATGGAAAGAGACGGCCGGACATGCTGGTTGTATAGCGCCCGCGGCGAGCTTTTGGCGAGCGACGAAGACCTCGGCAGGCACGGTCCGCGCTCTTTCTACTGGCTGGACGGGACGACCAAGGTTCGTGTCCCTTTTAGTTATCGCGGCGGTAATTTCCCTATCCTGAAATATAAGGACCGGCAGATTGGCCAGATTTACGGCCAGCCAATCGCCATCGCCGATTGCCTTGGTGACTGGCGAGAAGAGGTTATAACTGTTCAGAATGGGTTTATTCGTATATACACGACGACAATACCGGCAACTTCCCGCCGGATTTGCCTTATGCAGAACCATTTATACCGGATGGACGTGGCCATGCAGATGATGGGGTATTTTTATCCTCCTCAGATTGGTGGAAAGGTTGTTATTGAAAAACCTTAATTGAAGGAGACAGGCTTCTATGACTAAAAGAAATTTGTTCAATGTATTGTTGATGCTCGCTTTTATTTTAATAACGCTTACACAGGCTCGATTGGAGGCTTCGGAACAAACGCAGGGTGCTGCATCGCCGTCTGTTTCCGGAGACAAATTGCCGAGTTTATTTGTCATCGGAGATTCCACGGCCAGCAACGGTCCCAACCTCGGATGGGGCAGTCATCTTGCCGGTTACTTCGATGAATCGAAAATCAATGTTTACAATCGCGCCCGCGGAGGACGCAGCAGCAGAACTTTTCAGAACGAAGGGCTTTGGGATAAAGTATTGGAAGAACTTACTCCGGGCGATTATGTGCTTATTCAGTTCGGACATAATGACGGCGGCATGATTAACGATAGATTCCGGGCAAGAGGTTCGCTCAGGGGGCTCGGCGAAGAGACTCAGGAAATTGACAACCTTCAAACCGGCAAACACGAGATCGTTCATACTTTTGGCTGGTATATGCGAAAGTATATCTCGGATACCAGAGCTAAGGGCGCTACGCCGGTTATTCTCTCTTTGACCGTAAGAAATATATGGAGAAACGGTCGAGTCGAGCGCGGTTCCGGAGATTACAGCCGGTGGTCCGCCGAAGTGGCCGAGTCGCAGGGTGTTGCATTTGTCGATGTAACAAATATTATCGCCGATCAATATGAGCTCATAGGGCAGCTCAGAGTGGCGACGTTTTTCCCGAGGGATCATACCCACACAAGCGCCGAAGCGGCAAATTTCAATGCGGCTCTCGTTGTTTCCGGCCTTAAAACTCTCGAAATTTGTCCCTTGATTAATTATCTTTCGGCCAAAGGCGTGAATGTCACGGCATATAAGCCGAATACCATGCTGAAACAAACGGAGGTAATAATGACCGAAACCTGGCACCCGATCGCTCAGCCTGTTTTCGATCCGAACCTGCCGACTTTGTTTTTGGTAGGCGATTCCACGGTCAGAACAGGGAGTCTCGGTGACGGTATAAACGGCCAATGGGGCTGGGGCGCGCCGATTGCCGACTATTTCGACCGGACTCGAATTAATGTTCTAAACCGTGCCATGGGCGGCACCAGCAGCCGGTCTTATCAGACATTGGGATTGTGGGATAAAGTCTTGGCCGATATGAAAAAGGGCGACTATGTGATAATGCAGTTCGGACATAACGACGGCGGCGCGATAAACGACCAAAGAAGGGCGCGGGGTACCATCAAAGGGAACGGCGAGGAAACGGAAGAAATCGATAATCTTTTGACCGGCAAACACGAAGTTGTTCATACTTACGGCTGGTATATCAGAAAATATATCACCGATGCGAGGGCAAAAGGCGCCCTGCCAATTGTCTGCTCGCTGATTCCGAGAAACGGATGGGGCAACGACGGCAAAGTTTTGAGGTCATCGGAGGATTACGCCAAATGGGCGTCCGAAGCCGC
>JAFGBG010000189.1 GCA_016933295.1 Sedimentisphaerales bacterium
CGGCGGCAATGTTATGGCCACTATCAGAACGAAAAACTCTAAATCACAGATGGCCACGGCAAGACCGGGTGTTATGAAAAGAATACCACCGGACGAATCAAGAACAGGCAAAATCATCAAACATAATATCGAGATTTCGGAAGACGATGTCAGTCTCGAAATCATAAAGACAGAATTAGGCGCCGGCGATGTGAATTTCGGTGCAGAAGTAATTGTCAGCGGCGGCAAGGGAATGCAAAGTCGTGATAACTACGACCGGTTGCTCAGCACACTTTGCAACAGCCTGACCAACAAACTCGACACACAAGTTGAAAGAGGCGCTTCTCGTGCGGCGGTCGAACAAGGCTTCGTTGAGCGTGCTCACCAGGTCGGACAAACAGGCACTTCAATCGGGCCGAAACTTTATATCGCTCTGGGAATATCCGGCGCTATTCAACACATGATAGGAGTTGCAAATACGGAAACCATCGTCGCCATCAACAGCGACCCGAACGCACCGATATTCAAACAATGCGATTACTACATAGTCGGGACGGTCGAAGAAACGATACCCCGGTTGGTTCAGGCGCTGGAACAGGCATAAAATGCAATTTGGAAAAATAGCTATGGCATCGAGTATAAAAATATATTGTAATTGCCGCAGCTTCAAAACAGGCTATGTGAATCTCATCCGTTGAGTATTAAAAGGTGGAATAAAAAGTGCCAGACAATAAAGACTATAATCAAGTATCGGTATTGGTCGTAGGGGCCGGGCCGGCCGGCCTGGCGACCGCGATACAACTAAAAACGCTAAAACCGGAAATTGACATCTGTATTGTTGAGAAATCCGCCGATTTGGGCAACCACAATCTCTCAGGCGCCGTTCTGGAGCCTGAGCCGTTTCATACTTTACTGGACGAAGCCGCTCCCGGATGGCGAGATACCGATGCGGCCAAAGACGTGCTGGCAAACAAAATAGACAAAGACGATATTATGTTTCTGTTAGGAAAGAAACTATCCTTCAATATCTTTTTCGCAATCAAGCTCGCCAAAACTTTCAGGCTCGGCTTCGGCCAGATGATTCACAAGGGCGATTATTCCGTATCGATAAGCAAGCTGACAAAATGGCTGGGGCAAATCGCCAAAGACCTCGGCGCCGAAGTTCTGAGCGGTTTTGCTGCCGGCGACATCATTCTCGACGACGGCTCCGGCAAAGCTGTCGGGGTAAAACTCGCCGATTGCGGCCTCGACAAAGAAGGCAACAGGCAGCCGAATTTCGTCGAGGGCGAAATTATACGAGCCGACTTTATCGTCCTTGCCGAAGGATGTGACGGGCTGGTGACGGAAAAATTCGTGGAAAAGGCGGGTCTTCAAAGACAAAGCCCGCAGTTGTATTCGGTCGGCGTAAAAGAGCTTATAAAGGTCAGTCCGGAGCAATATAACAAGTTCAAATCAAGCCGGGTCGTTCACGCTATGGGCTATCCCATCTGGACGCCGGTTGTCGGGCCGGGAATGTTCGGCGGCGGAATTATTTATGCCGGTGCTCAGGACCATCTATCCGTTGGAATGATTGTCGGAGCAGACTGGAAATACTGCGACTTCAATCCGCAGGATGCACTCACGAATTTCAAGAACCATCGATTCGTCAGGCAATTTATCGAAGGCGGCGAAGTCGTAGAAGCCGGTGCGAAAATGATACCCGAAGGCGGTTACTACGCGATACCGAGAGAGCCTGAAACGGGAAATATCGGCAAAACCAACGTTATGATTCTCGGCGACGGCGCCGGCTTCGTGAATATGCACAAAATTAAGGGCCTCCATAACGCAATAGATTCGGGCATACAGGCGGCGAAAGCCATCTCGCAAACTCTCGATACACCCGAATCGTCGGCCTCGGTGTATAGTGAATTAGTGGAAAAATCGAATATCGCCGCAGAAATGAGAGCGGCGAGAAATTTCCGACAGACAGTGGCGAAATTCGGGCCTCTGCAGGGTATGCCGCTGTCTGTGCTCGGCGGACTTTTGCCGAAATTCGAAGTCGAAAAAGATTACGAAACGATGACTATCGCAAAGTACCGCTTAAAGCCAAATCAAAATTTCGATAAAGACACTTTTACCGCGATGGCGGCAACCGAGCATCGTGAAGAAGAGCCTTCACACCTGACAATTCTGGATGCCGAGATTTGCAAAACCAAATGCACATCTTTATACAACCGGCCCTGCATTACTTTCTGCCCCGCCGGTGTGTATGAAACCATCAACGACCAGGTAAAACCGGCCAATCCATCCAACTGCCTGCACTGCAAAACCTGCCAGAGGAAATGTCCGTTCGATAATATCAGATGGACGGTTCCCGAAGGTGGCGGCGGCCCGCGCTACAAACGAATGTAAAATCAAAAAAATCCGCCGATATGAAAATATTCGTCGCGCACAAAACGGCAGAATACTGCTGAGGGTATCGGATTCGGCAGAAATGGAAAATATAAGCCGGGATTCTTAGTAGAAAGAGATGTGTTATCTGCTTACTACGTTTCGCTGGGCCCTGCGCATACGCCTGCGATTCTTCTCAGAGGGCTTCTCATAATAGGCTACACGCTTCATATCTCTGATCAGACCTTCTTTCTCACATAGCTTCTTAAAGCGTCTAATCATTTGCTGAACTGATTCACCTGCCCGCGATTTAACTTTCAACATAAAAACAGAATCCTTACTATTGCTCCTTATAATTCGAGCTATTAAAAACTTTTCTTTTATTAATTCGTCAAAAAACTCTAAGTTTCGTAGTTTAAAGCAGAATTAATGCTATTTCAAGCCAAAAAATTGCTCTCCGGCAGTTTTTAAGATAAAATGTCGTTTTCTTTTAAAAAACATTGATATTGAATAAAAAAATTATGAATTTGCCTCATTTTCAGATTTTTTTGTATAGTAAAGCCAAATATGTTAAAATAGTAAAGCGATTTTGGAGGCTTGTAGTTGGAGAAATTTCGCCAGACGCTAAAAGTTAAAAAAGAGCGTGCCGTTCTTGTGGCTGCGGTCCTCCGCAGTCTCGACGGTGCGGACGGATTATCGGAACTAACGGCGCTGGCCGAAAGTGCCGGGGCGGTTGTTGTTGATAAATTTCAGCAAAAAATCCGGAGAATAAATCCTTCCACCTATATCGGTAAAGGAAAAGCCGAGCAGCTCGAAACACGAGTCAAGCGGTTCAGGGCCGATGTCGTTATATTCGATAACGACCTTTCGCCCGGCCAGATTCGTGAGCTTGAGAAGATTGTCGGGGCCAAAGTGCTCGATCGCAGCGAGCTGATACTGGATATTTTCGCCACACGGGCAAAAACAAAACAGGCCAAGCTCCAGGTCGAATTGGCCCAGCTCGAATATACATATCCGCGATTAACCCGGATGTGGTCACACTTGGACACGGTCGCCGGCGCCGGTGGCGGCACGACCGCAGGCGCGGTCGGCGGCATAGGTACAAGGGGGCCGGGTGAGCAGCAACTTGAAATAGATCGCCGGTTAGTCAGTAAACGTATAACCGAGCTGAAGCGGGAGCTTACAAAAATTGATAACCGCAGAATCCGGGAAATCGAAGCCCGCCACGGCCTGTTCAAAATCTGCCTGGTAGGTTATACCAACGCCGGCAAAAGTACTCTTCTGAATAAACTTACCGATGCGGACGTCTTTGTCGAAGACAGGCTCTTCGCAACACTTGATACACGAACAAGAAGATGGATACCCGCCAAAGGAGTCGAGGTGCTTATAAGCGATACCGTCGGTTTTGTCAAAAGTCTGCCGCATCAATTAGTGGCCTCGTTCAAAGCAACGCTCGAAGAGGCAATAAATGCCGATTTGCTGCTGCACGTTATTGACGTTTCAAATCAAGACTCAATCAATCAGATCGAATCCGTCAATAATGTTCTCAAAGAGATCGGATGCGGCAAAAAACCGATTCTGGAAGTTTTAAATAAGGTTGACGTCGTCAAGACAATCGGCAATCTCGATATGCTGCAAACACTCTACCCAGATGCGGTAAGCATATCCGCAAAGACAGGTTTCGGGCTGGATGTTTTAAGCGAAGCGATCACGGCAAAATACAAAGGCAGCGAGCTTATGATTCGAGTGGAAATAAGCCTATCGAACGGCAAAATACAGAACTTCCTGCGCGCGCACGGCAAAATAATAAACGAGCAGTACGGCGAAAATTCGGTCATCATAGAGGCCGGACTCGGGCGAAATCAACTGCCGGAATTAAAACGCCTCCACCCGGAAAACATCGAAATCATCGAATAGTAAACGCGGCAATACTTTTCGCGCATCCGGCTCGTGCTTTTTCAATTTTTTGCTTCGATGAACTTTATGATGTTATAAATCACCAGATTGTACGGGACGGAAATCGCAAATTTTTCGGCTAATTTTATCACGGCCCCGTTCAATGCTTCGATTTCGGTCGGTTTTTTTGCAGCGATATCCTGCAATGTCGAAGATTTGTGCCCGGCGGTATCCGGGACAAGCTCGGCGTAGAAAACCGCGAGAAAATCTTCCACCGATTGCCAGTGCGTCCCATAGCCGGCGGCGGTCATTACATCGAATACCTCCCTCGCAATGCCGTCCATAACAGCTCGTGTGAATTCCTGTTCCGCAAGTTTGCCGTAAGGTACATCGAGAACGGCGCCGAGAGGATTGAGGGCGCAGTTATAAAGCATTTTCGCCCAGAGGTCTTTACCGATATCCCCGGTCGTCTCGCAGGGTATGCCTCCGTCGTTTATGGCAGCACTCAAATCTTTCACTTTCGATAAATCGCCGCCGAAAAGGCTGCCGATATGAATCGAGTCCGCGTGTACGGTGATTGTCACTTCATTTGGCCCGCCTCTTCGAAATCCGGTTATAACCCGAGCGCTGTACACTACTTCTTTATCGAAAAAAGACGTGAAAATCTCGGCATTTCCCCATCCGTTTTGAAACAGAACGATTTTCGTATCTTCGCCAAAAAGGGATTTGTGCCGGGAAAGGTCTTTCGCGGCACGGCACGAATCGAAGGACTTAGTGCACACAAGGATATAGTCATAGACCTTCTCGGGCACATCATCCGGCGAAAAATAACCGCCGAACGCCGACGGTTCCGCGCGATATTCGCCGAAAATACCCGTCCTCAGAAGGCCGTCTTTGAGCAGAGCCGAAATCGTATCTTTTCGGGCGATAATATCGACCCGGGCTTTCGATTTGAG
>JAFGBG010000190.1 GCA_016933295.1 Sedimentisphaerales bacterium
GCTTTGGTTCCTATCGCCTGGTAAATATAACTGTCGGCATCACCCGATGGAAATGCATCACCCATCATACATGCGTCGTCAGGGAAGGGATTGACACCTGTTGTACAGATTGAAGCTGTTTGCCAAAAGGCAGCGCCTCTTTCAGGGTTATCAAGATCGAACCAATCCGGCACATCAAGGGCGCCGGAACTACCACCATCAAAGGTACCATTGATGATGGCAAGGTCTGCCCGAGCCAGCGACACCATACACACGCACATTAAAACAAATAACACTTTTTTCATGATTCCAACCTCCAATTTCCAATAAGACAAATTTTTTTTTTGCACATAATGATACTCCCGATAACAGTGTCGGAAAAAAATATCGGTTACAGATTTTACCTTCCCTATATTTTATATGTACCTTGCCCAGGACATTTATGTTATTTTTAGAAATGACCTCCTTACATTCAAAACCAGCCACTCGAAAGGTAAAATCATGACCGTTAAATTTCAGATTTTTGAGAACTTAGTATTAATACGGCTAAATTAGCACAAAACTTCTGTATTATCCTCTAAGACCTATTATATTTTTACCAAATTTGAACTACTATTGTCAAGAATTATAAGTTAAATTATAGGACCTGGCGTGATAAATATTCTTCCTTTATTACCATAAATCAAGAAATCGTTTACTCGATTATTGTTGAAAAACTCCCAAAAAGGAATTTTTACATAATTTTGCTTAAAAATTCGATTTTTTCTTGGATTTTTGCCGGTTTATATATATGATATTTATCTAACAATTTAATATATAGCATATCGTTTCTCGCAAAAGGCAACTCATTTATCATATGCCGAAGACAGTAAATAATATATCCGGATGTTTCAAAGCTTTACAAAATGCAAGAATAAAGTGTTATAAAATCGCAAACCTTTGTAAATTAAAATGATGTATTAAAAACCGGCGTAAATTAAATGCTAAAAAAGTTTACGAGGGATATTTCCAACATATTTGAAAAAACGAACCCAATTTTGATATATGTCTTTTTGCCACAAATAGATATGAATGATTTACAGTTTGTAATTATACAAACAATGTAATTTTTTAAGCTAATCGTGGACAAATACAACACATTCTCAAATAATGATTATTGATATATTTTGATTAATAGGCAAAAATTGGTAGAATTTCGATAGGAGATGCTGAGTTTTTCTATGCGTAAAAGTCTTGTTTAAAGGAGTATAAATCGGCATGGATGAAAAAAATCTGATAGAGATAATAACGCGATCAAACGCCGGAATTGTTACCTTTCAATCACCATCCATCAGTGATGTAGAGGGAATTGCAGCCGTTTCCAAACAAATAATGGCTTTTATTGAGAAAAACCGGCCAAAAAGGCTGATATTCGATTTCGAGAAGGTTAAATTTTTCTCCTCTCAGGTTCTGGGGTTGCTTCTTGAAATCCGTGCAAAATTGGAGGCCTATAATGGCGAAGTTTTGATTAGTGCGATAAATCCACAGTTGCACAGAGTCTTCAGGATAACAAATCTCGATAAAATTTTCAGTTTTTTTAAGGATAAAGAATCCGCGATTAATACGATAAATTCGGAATAATCACGACGCCCGTGCGGATTAATATCGGAAATGTATTTAATTAGAAAGGCTGATGAAATGTATGTTGCAACACAATTTTCGATCTTTATGGTCAACAAACCGGGAGTATTGGCTCAGGTCCTTAGTGAATTTGCCCAGGAGAAGATAAATATTATGGCAATTACAATGATGGACTCGGTAGAGCACGGAGTTATGCGGGTGGTTTTTGCCTCTCCTGAAAAGGCGCGAAAAGTACTCGAAAAACTCAATATGCCTTACAACGAAACCGGTGTTTTGTGTGTAACTTTAACTAATCAATCCGGTGCGTTAGCGTCAGTGGCGGAAAAATTAGCCAGAAACCATATCAATATTTCCTACGCATATTGTACGGCAGGCGCCAAAGGAGGCCGAACTACGGGAATCCTGAAAGTTGCTAATGTGGCAAAAGCCATGAAAGTACTTGATCAGGGCAAGAAGAAAGACAGCAAATCACAACCTGTTGTCAGAAAACCAAAATCGGCGAGATAACGAAAACAGGACGAATTGATTTTTCTGTTTTTTATGAAAATTATTGACACGAATCCTGCCGATTGAGTATATTGTGTACCTGTTTGTGATTACGGGGCCGTAGCTCAATTTGGTTAGAGCATCGGACTGTCGATCCGAAGGTTGTGGGTTCGAGCCCCATCGGCCTCGTTCAAAAACAAATTTCTGAGGTTTTTCATTTACTCAGGATTTCCCTATTTCTATGGCATCAGTACGGTATTTATATAAAATGTATTTTTAGAAGAAAAACGCCGTTAATTCAATTTTATGCCCAAAATCAACTATAAGCCTGTAACTACCGAAAATCACAAATTATTAATAAACCATTGAATTTTCAGCCGTTAACGACCGAAATGTGCTAAAAAGACAAATAAAAGGCAAAAAAAACTTGAATAACAAAACTATTTTTGTTAGTTTAATATAAGTTAAGTATAAGCGGCAGAAATTAGAATAAACATAATCCGAAAATAAATCAATCTCAGGCAACATCTGTTCTTTGTGTCCCATAAGGAGGGTTCGCTCATGAACAAGCCAAAAAAACAATCATCATTCCACGTATTGTCCGTAGTCACATTATTCTTAATCCTATGCAGTATCTCCCAATGCTTCGGAGCAGACTGCAACTGGAATTCCGGCGATCCGCACAAAATGCACTGGGCTCAAGAGCCGGATTTAAGCTCCACCGGTGTGGATATCAGTATGTACATAGCAACCGTAGCGGATGATTTCAAATGCTCAAGCTCCGGCACCATCGACGACATTCATCTTTGGGGCTCGTTTATCAATGACACCTTACCAGACGACGGGCCGGACAGCCTTACATTCAGGCTCAGCATTTATTCGGATATTCCCGCACAGGGAGATATCATGAGCAAACCCGGAGATAGTCTTTGGACCAAGGTCTTTAAGCCGGGCGAATATACTGCTACAAAAGTTTATGACGGCTTGGAAAACTGGTACGACCCGCCGAGAAGCCGCTATTATCCGGACAATAACAGACAAGTTTATCAATATGATTTCTGTATCGATAGCAATCCTTTCAATCAGGAAGAAGGAACTGTTTACTGGCTTGTTGTCGATGAGCTCGGCCCGGATTTCCCTGATTATAAATTCGGCTGGAAATCAACAACCCGCGATTTACACTGGAACGACAACTCTTCATATCTCATTGATGGTCAGTTTGCCTGGAAAGAGATAACATATCCCGACGAGCATGATTATAAAGGCGAACAGCTTGATTTGGCTTTTGTTATCACAGGCAAGGACCAAATCAAATATCAGTACGACTGGGGTGATGCACCGGATTGGGCATCAGCAGTCGGTTATCCGACACTGTCTTTTAATAACGGTGCCAATCACATTATCGACGGTCCGTGGCTGGGTTATGACAGCGATTATCCGGATGCGGAATTAAACGGACAGCCGGAATTAAGTGCTCTCGGTGATGATTTGGATATCGAACCATTATTTTCATTGGGTCCTCCAAATGACGATGAGAACGGCGTATCCATACCGCCGATGTTTCGCGGCTTTCCGGCGGATATAACGCTGGAAGTCAACGGCGGCGGAGGCTATGTAGATGCCTGGATTGATTTCAACAGAGATATGGCCTGGCAACCGAGCGAAAGAATCTGCTGGTGGTTTTTGCCCGACGGCACAAATACGATTACGTTCATTGTGCCAGCAGACGCAGTTATCGGAGAAACCTTCGCCAGATTTAGAATCAGCAAGGAAGGATCGCTTTCCCCCGTCGGCCCGGCAAAAAGTGGAGAAGTCGAGGACTATTTAGTTAATATACATTACAATTGCGCTCGATGCCTCGGACAGGAATTCGTTCGGGGAGATACCAACCAGGATACCGTTGTTGACGATGAGGATGTAACCGCAATTACGGAATACATTCTTACAGGGGCCCCGAAACCGAAGTGTATGGATGCGGCGGACGCCGATGATAACGGTGTTGTGGATATAAACGATGCAACTTACATAATTAATTACTTAAACGGCGGTCCCCAGCCCCCGGAACCATTTCCAAACTGCGATTTGGATCCTACGGCAGATATGCTCTCTTGTGGTGAATACGATTACTGTCAGGGATGTCTCGATGTAAATTATGTTACCTCCAAATGGTTCCAGTTGCCGGATGTTACCGCCAACGGTATCGACATTCGCATAGACAGTAATGACGGTAATATCAGAACTATCGCGGATGACTTCGAGTGTCGAAATAAAAGCCTGCTCACGGATGTTCATCTCTGGTGTTCATGGAAAGCCGATATAAGAGGTGTGATTGAAAATATCCACCTTAGCATACATTCCGACGACCCGGCGGGAACTGCCGGTTCCGATAAGGAAAATAAATTTTCAAAACCAGAGCCGGGAATACTCTGGAAAATGGATTTTCCGAAGGGAAAATTCCACGAGACACTTTATCATACTCTACCCGAACCCGGCGAATGGTGGTGGGATCCCGTCAAGGAAGAGCTTACCGAAGGTGGGGACAGGAAAATATGGAGAATAGACATAAAAATAGATCCAAACGTAGCTTTTGTGCAACAGGGTACCCCCAATGATCCGCGAATATACTGGCTAAAAGTACAGGTTGATGCTAACAACGGTGAAATAGGCTGGAAAACCCGCAGATGGCCCGATCATTATATGGATGATGCCGTCTGGGACGTTGGTTCCGAATTACCGAGAATCTGGAAGGAGCTGCGCTATCCGAAAACTCATCCCTATTACGGACTTGAAAAAGATATAGATTCGATCGACATGGCTTTCTGCCTTACGTACACGCATGATAGCTCCATGCCGACTTCCATGCCTGCCAGCGAAACTTCATGTCCGGTCGTCGCGACGCAGTGTCCGACTGTATTAACTCGATGCCCTTCGGAAAAAACTAAATGCCCAGTAATAGCAACTCGATGCCCGGAGATCGAAACACAATGTGCCGCTATAACGATGTGTCCTCCCGTTAAGACTACCTGTCCTGCCGCCAACACGTTATGCCCGGTAGTAGATACAGAATGTCCCGCTACCGACACCGAATGCCCGGTGGAACAAACGTTTTGCCCTGTTTATGAGACGAGATGCCCTGTAGTCGAAACCCAGTGTCCTCCACAGGATACACAATGTCCACTTATAACAATGTGCCCACCAACTGAGACTACCTGCCCGGCCCTCCGCACACGATGTCCGGTAATAGAAACTCAATGCCCCGTTGCCGACACCAAATGCCCCATAGATGATACTCGATGTCCGGTTGTCGAGACCCGGTGTCCACCGAAAGAAACATATTGTCCCGAGGACCCCACAAGGTGTCCGATAGATCCCACAAGACAATGTTATATTGAAACCATGTTTCCTCCCGTCGATACTGAATGTCCGCCTATTGATACATCATGTCCGATAGAACAAACAGTATGTCCCGTCTTCGAGACCCGTTGTCCGGCGCAAGAAACAGAATGTCCCTTCTCAAATACCAAATGTCCCATAGATGATACTCAATGTCCGGTGGTTGAGACCTATTGTCCACCGGAAATAACATACTGTCCTGAGGATCCCACAAAGTGTCCGGTAGATCCCACGGGACAATGTTATATACAAACCATGTTTCCGCCGATCGACACAGAATGTCCGGCAGTCGAAACGGAATGTCCGGTCGTACCAACAACATGTCCGCTTGTTCCTGTTTTTACTCAGTGTCCGGCAACAACTACTATTTGTACGCCCGGATGTCAGATCACAAGTTTACCTGATTTTTGCGAAATTACTTTTGCTCCGGGTACTCCGGGTTGCATCATATTAAACGGAACTAAAAGTCCTCCTATAATAAGTGAGTGTCCGGCGATTGAAACCGAGTGCCCAACCATTATTCCAAGTGATTTATTGTCAAAATTAATGTAATTCAAAAAAATAACACAAATTAAGGCTTAAAAGGAACCCTTATACAAATCAAGGGTTTCTTTTGCATATCAATCAGAACGTCATTTAGCAGAAACATGCCTATTTTCTCTTGCTATTTTTCTTTTTGCACACAGAATGGCAAAAGGTATAATTAATCAAGTGAATCGAAATGATAACCAAAATATCAAGGACAATCCTGTCTGCGTTTCAACGGAGGCATTGCCGGAAATTGAAACGGTAGTTTCAGCGCTTGCAGGATTAGCAGCCGCATGGATTGCGGCAGGCTCGACTGGACTATTGTCACATCCTCTGCGGCGAGTTCTTACATTGTTGGCTTTAGCCGTTATTATCCTTGCACAACGTCCTTCTTCTCGAAGAAAAATTACACACTTTGTTGCTCTGCCGGTAATGATTTGCATAGTTGTCTGTATGATAATTTTATACGCTCCGGTTTATCATGTAATGAGTATCTCGCTTATAATGGCTTTTGTTGCTATCACATCCAACCAAAAGGCAAAAAGAACACTGCTTAATGTATCCGTTGCCGTTATCGTGTTCGCTATTTATCGTATGGCAAATACAAGCATACCTTGCGTTTGGTCATTCTCCGACATGCTGGGGCGGTTTCTCGGATACTTCGTAGGATTTGTTTCGGAACGACCTGTTTACGCCGGGGCAACTTTTGCCGGTCTCGATTATCTTGTCCTTATGATTATCTTCTGGTTTCTGTGGACGGCTTCAGGCCCGAAACCAGGAAAGGCCAGAGCTATCTACGGCTTAACGGCGATTTTAGGAGGGCATTTTTGCTATCTTATCATATTGTCATTTGTACCGAATATTCTCTCTTCGATACCCGAACCGACTTCTCAGGCCGGCTTCTCGTGGGCGGCCCTGTTTCATAAAGCTGTTCCATGGAATCTTCCGATACTCGCCTTCGGCATAAACTTAACTATCGCCGCGGCAATGTTAAGGTGGTCAAGGCAATACCAGGATAATGAGAATTTCCTAAACCAGCCGGTACAATCGAGTCGAATCCAATATATATTAGTACCTGCAACTGTAATAGTGGCCGTCATTATTCCCGTAATTCTGGCTCTGTTCCCCGGCAAATTATCCTTGGAGGGCAAAAAGGTTGTCTTCTATGAAAAAGGATTTCTCAACTGGCTCAAGCCGGAACACGGTCAGTACGGCAGATTATCGAGCGGAATGTACGGGATGCTTCCTGTTTATATAGAAAGTCTTGGAGCAAAAACTCTCATTTCACCGGAATTGTCCGCCGAGGACCTTAGCGACGCAGATGTTCTGGTTCTGCTCTTTCCCGATGAATCATGGGCCGACGGCCAGTTGGAGTGTATATGGGAATTTGTCAAAAACGGCGGCTCGCTTCTCGTCATGGCCGAGCACACAACGCGTGACAGTGACGGCGGCAATCGATTCAACGAAGTTCTCGAACCGACAAATATCCGTGTCGAATTCGACTCGGCGACATTCGCCGTCGGCGGATGGCTACAGTCGTACGAAGCGATAGCACATCCGGCGACAACAGGAATTCAGGACGAACGCAATCAATTCGGCGTAGTAATAGGCGCTTCCCTTGAAATAGGATGGCCCGCCCGACCGTTGTTAATCGGTCGCTGGGGCTGGTCGGATATGGGAGACCAAGGAAGCAGCCGGGCAATGATGGGTAACGGCGAATACGACTCAGGCGAAAAACTCGGTGATTTGATTCTTGCCGCCGAACAACCTTTGGGCAAGGGAAGAATAATAGCTTTCGGCGATACATCAGGCCTGACAAACGCTATTAATGTCAGTACTTATGAATTCAATTCTCGCCTTTTCGGTTACCTGGCCGGTAATAAGATACATGCACACCCTGCAGGACGGCAATTCCCCGGTATTTTGTTCTGCGTTATTCTTGCCGGAATTCTGATATGGAAACCGAGCGGCTGGAAAACCATAGCGGCGATACTTTGCCTTTCAGGCTCGTTAATCGTTTCAAATAAAATCAGTCAACACGCCTGCCTCATTTTCCCGGACGGAAACTATAAGACCCCAAACAACCTTGCTTACGTCGATGCTTCTCACCTTGAAGCGTACAGTCCCGAATCATGGCGCCCCGACGGCGTCGGGGGACTTATATTAACTCTTATGAGAAACGACTATCTGCCTTTTTCCTTATTTGAGCTGACTACCGAGCGTATAATGAAAGCCGATCTTCTAATATCTATCGCACCTTCCCGCAGCTTTTCCCGGAAAGAAAGGAAATTAATTCGGGATTTCGTAATAAAAGGCGGAACTCTCGTTATCATGGCGGGCCTGGATCGTGCCGGGCCGAGTCGCTCGCTGCTGTCGTCTTTCGGCTTTAATATTGGCTCCAAAGAACAGGATTCACTCGAAACCGAACCAATGGGGCATTTTAAATCTCCCTACCTAAGTTCAGGTGACCAATATGTTTTCGTGCGCTTCTATGCAGCATGGCCCGTTTACTGCAATGATCCGAATGCACGTATTATCGCAAACGGAAGAAATAATCAGCCGGTTATTATAATGCGAAAGCTCGGTGCCGGAAAGGTTGTGGTGATCGGCGATACGTGTTTTGCGATGAATAAAAATCTTGAATGGGAAGGAGGAGAATCGTTTGAGGGAATGCGTGAAAACGCGGATTTCTGGAGATGGTTTATAACACAACTGCGCGACCAGCAGATGTGGATACCCCCTGCCCTGCAGAAATCCGGTTCTGAAACTCAATCAGACGAAAGTATCGACAATACATCCGGTCGGGAGGTGGCAAATTGAAACGTTCCTGGATTGGATTAGCTTTGTTAAGTACCTCTTGGCTGTTCGGATTGAGCTACTACCATAATGCCGCATTGTTGATTTGGGCGATACTTATCGTTGCCGGAACCGGACTTTTAATTGGAGAACGGCTTGACAAACCGGCTTCTTTTCAGGCAATGCTCGCCGTATTTTTGTCAATTCCCGCAATTTGTTTGGCTCCCTGGCCGTATCGTGCCGTACCGCTTCTTTTTGCCGTAGGTCTTGCGATTTTTGTTGCTCCGATACCCCGCCGCTGGCCGAAAGTAGTCGCTTCGGCGCCCGTACTCGCAGGAGTTGTATTATTGATACAATCTCTTTCGATTCTCGTTTATGAATCAATCACGGCAAAAACACACGAGCTTCCACGGCCCCTGCCGGATTTACTTTATGCGTTCTCGCGGATTCTGGGTATTAAATCCGTTTTCAACGGCTCTAATCTGGCGTTATATTCTCCGAGAGCTGTTCACCTTCTCGGAACCACATGGGAATTGCTATTGGATCCGGTGACATTATCCTTCCTTGCCGGTGGTATTGTCATGCTGTGCATACGTGCGCACACGAACCAGGAAAAAACCGGAAGGAAATTATACCTGACAAAAAAAGTGGCGTCTCTTGTGATAATAATCGCCGCATGGCTGCCCTTTCGGGCGGCCATATTAATAGCTATCTTAATGCACCGAGCTTTGCGAACCGAATACGAAGAAACATTAGTATTAGTGAACCAGTTCTGGAATCCCTGGCTTTATTTATTTTTACTCCTGGGTCCGATTATATTAATTCTTCGTTTCGTCCACAAATCTCCTGGAATTCCACATTCTTCATCCTCAGACTCAGGCACAGGGATTTCAAAGCCTCTCGGTGTAATTGCCCTGAGTTTCGCAGGTAGTTTAATGCTCATAGTTGGTTTGTTCATGGATATGCCGGGGCGGCAAAAACCCGGACGTGTAATAGTAGATGAATACCACTCTGACTGGGAGCCGACCGAAAGACCGTTCGATACGAACTGGTACGGCAACGATTCGGGTTATAATTACGCCTGTATTTACGATTACTGCTCCCGTTTTTACGAGATGTCACGCCTGAATAATCAGATCGACGATGCCGCCCTTAAAAACTGTGACGTACTTATGGTTAAGGTCCCGACATCTCGATACTCGCCCGATGAAATAGCGGCAATTGAAAGATTTGTCGAATCCGGCGGCGGCTTGTTGCTAATCGGCGAACATACCAATGTCTTCAAAACAGGCACGTATATAAATGATATAGCGGAGATTTTCGGCTTTAGGTTCCGTTACGATTGTTTATTCGATATCGATACGATTTTTACCCAGCGATTCGACCTGCCGCTGATTCCTCACCCGATAATTCAAAATATGCCGCCGTTGAATTTTGCCGTTTCCTGCTCACTCAGTCCCGGCAAAAGTTTGGGCCGGGCTGTGATTCGTTCGACAGGAATGAAAAATCTGCCGGCTGATTATCACGCCAGCAATTATTATCCGCAGGTCGAAGATCGAACCGACATGCGTTATGGAGCTTTCACTCAGTTATGGGCGACCCGCCATGGCGGCGGTCGTGTTGTTGCCTTTACAGACTCGACTATATTTTCAAATTTTGCCACATTCGAGCCGGGAAAGACACAATTGATGCTCGGGATGCTCGAATGGCTGAATCACCGAAACTTCTCTTTGGACATCCGACCTTTTTTGGTTCTAATGGGATTGATATCATTGATTGGAGCCGCCATACTATCAAGGAACCTTAACAGCGCAGGGATTATTATCATTGGAGCGGGATTGTTCGGCTGGGCGATGGGAGTCGTCGGAACAAGAGTCATCAATCAATATTCCATGCCTTTGCCGCAAGCCCGCCGGTCCATGGTTCGTGTAGTCATGGATCGCACGGTTTGTGATGCACCATTGCCGATAAGCGGTTTTACATCAGGACAAAAAAACGGTTTCGGGCTTTTCGAGCGATGGATTTTACGCCTCGGTTATTTTACGTCCCGTCGAAGCGGCAGTGATGCACTCACAGGTGACTTAATCGTATTCACACATCCGAATTTAACCGTGAAAAACGAATTCCGTGAAGAGCTGGTCGATTATGTTAAATCCGGCGGAAAAGTGCTTGTCTTGGACTCGCCGGAAAATTCGGCATCTACGGCAAACAGCCTGCTGTATCCATTCGGCATGGCAATAAATCATAGAATCCAGGTTAACGGTCAATTGAGAGCACCGGATAACTGGCCCGTAATAAACATCGACTCGGCATGCGCTATCGAAGGAGGCACGCCAATGTTGCGGGCAACAAACACACCAATAACGGCAAGAGTTGACTTCGGCAAAGGAACAGTCACCGCCATCGGATTCGGCTCAAAATTTGCTGACGCCTATATGGGAATCACCGGCGATACAGTCCCGAGTCAGCAGCTAAGAAATGTCTATGAAGTTGAGTTCCAGCTAATAAAGGATATCATCTCCGGCCAACAATAAGTCTAATTATCGGGACAATGTCTTTGTTTTCTTACTCTACTATTTTGTAGAATTCCGCCTCTTTGCCGGAAAGCTTATTTTGCTCAATCATCTCTCGAACTCGCTGCGTGTCAACATTTCTCGGCTGACCGCCGGAAGCTGAAGAAGGAACAGATCGCTCGAAACGAACCGAAACAACCTGTGAAAACCTGTTTACCGAAACGGCAAAAATAAATCCCGCCGTCATAATCACAGCCGCAAGGAAAATCCAGCTCCATAATTTAACTGCTATGCTATCTCTGCCCGGCTCGGATTTTTTTGCCGGAGCTCTTACCGAATCATAACGGCATTTGTCGCAATACAAACAATCCATTTTATCAGCGGATGTCAAACCGAACTCACATTTGCCGAATCTTTTTGGCGGTACAAGTCGCTTTAAAATTATCAGTTTATTAAAAAGAGATAAAAAAGCACCCGCCGGACATAAGTAACGACACCAGAAACGAGTGTAAAAAATCGAACCTATCAAAGCCGCGGCAACAATTAAAATAATCGAAGGATATATGCCGCTTTTTATGAAACGAAAGCTAAAAAACGAAATCAAGGGATCCCCCGCCAAAGTAGTTCGGTTTCTCGATACGAAAAAGATAAAAACAAACACAACAAGAACGAAATATTTGATAAATCTTGCTTTTCGCATCGGCTCAACGGTGGGAATCTTTTTGAATCGACGAGGTATAAGATAGCCGAATAATTCCTGAATTGCACCAAAAGGACATATATAACCGCAGTATATATTGCCGAATAACAAAGCTGTAACAGGTATTCCGATTATAAGAAAAAATGTGCCGGATAATCCTATAGCAGGAGCATGTAAAGACAAAACGGTTGCCATTTGTTCGGATGAATACTGACTGTTGAGCCAAATGCCGCCTATAACAATGTTAAATATGAGCACAGCCAATCTTCTTTTAAAGCCGCCGCGATATATCACTATTAAGGAAAGAACAACGGCAGTGATTAAATATATGCCATTAGTGTCCGGCAGATATTTTGCCCGTTCAGTTTTCTGACTTTCTTTTTGTTGTATAGATTTATCGAGAATCTGCCCAGCAAATCTTTGTCCCGAAGTTTCAAGTGCCGAAAGGACAGCATTCGAGCTTATGGTCGCGCCCGTGACCGTATGAATATCGGCAAAAGGTTCGGAATCAAAGAGTAAACGCCCTTTCAAAGACTCAAACCACTCCGACAACATTTTTAAGTATGAAGGAGTTTCATTCGAGCCTGTAATATGAAAATCTATCAATCTGCCGTCGGTATTAACAAAAACGGCAAGGTTTATTTTGCCTCCAAAACCGGTGATTTCAGGTGACAGGTCTTCGGAACTAAAGATATATCCGGCTGTTGCACCATCATTGTTGACTACTTTGAAATAACTTATTTTCCTGCCGCTCTCCGAGATAACGGCTGAGGCATTCTCAATCTGTAATTGATCGGCCAAAGCCCGGGCCGCGCTCTCCGGCAAGGCCGGTTTCAAACGTGCGGCGGCCGCTACGAGCAGATTCGAGCAGACAATAATTGTTGCCGCAATGCCGAAAAGAATATAACCGAGCCTGCGAAACTCGAAGAGATTCCCGCCGGAATAAACTTTCTCTCTCCTAAACACTCTAACAATAACAGGCGGCACATTTGCAAGAAGCAGCGCGATAAATACAAACATAGTTACCCTTGTCCCAAGTACCGGGACAAGTGCGAGGCTCGTCACCATTCCACCCGCCGAAGCACCAATATGGTCGGCGGTTTCGAGCTTGCTCCCGGCCATTCCCTGCTCGAATCCGATTTGAGTGAGCCTATATGCGGCAAGAGGAAAATAACAGCCGCTGCACAAGCCGCTGATAAAAAACGCCGCGGCAAAAATAAGGTGTATCGGTTCTACTAAAAAGCTCGAATGCCGTAGCGAAAGTTCCAGCCGCTCTGCGCTACTAAAAGCAATTACGGCAAGAATTGCAGTATGAATTATTATGACAGCAAATGATATTCCAGTGTAACAACGAAAGCCAGAAACAAAATGTGAAATTCGCTTCAGGAAAAATGTAATCAATATCGCTCCGCTTGTTAATCCCACCATAAACAACGACGAAACAATCCCGATGTGTAAATACAGTGAGCCGAAGCGGGTTTGATACATGTACATCAGAACTATCGTGATTCCGATTCCGACCAAGCCGGCTGAAAAAACCAGAAACGAACTGTCAAAGCTTGTTTCCTGCCCCACAAATGTCGACTTTAACTTCGAAAGCGGCAAAAAATAAGAAACACGTAAAATAATCAAAATTATAATGGGAATAAAAAAGACCAATGGACCGGCTACGGCAATGACTTTTACAAACCTCGCCAGAGGTGTCCCGGATTGTTTCGCCGTAAGCAGCAAACTGTATAAATGCGTCAGGGGCCTATCGTCACGGTTAATTAGCAAGCTCTCGGGTAAGTCCGCGATTGAATAGTTTTTCATTGCAATCTCGGCGCGATCCGGCAAATAAACAGAAAGCAACGCCTGCGGCAAAAATATTTCGTCCGCACCTTCAATCGCCGCAAATTGGTCGCGCAAAACAACAGGATCGCCGGTAAGCTCTTCGGAATCCGAGGCGATAAACCAGGTGTCTTCGCCTGGTGTAAGAACAAGCCGAGTAAAAACTTTCTCAAGTGTGAGTTTTGTCGAAGCGCCGAGATTAACCAGCTCAGTGCCCATAATATTTTCTCCGCCAGTAATGCGAACGGCCAAAATACCATCGGGGCGCAGTGACTTTTTAATCATTTCATAAAATTCAAGCGTATAATACCTGTTCAGAACCGAATTGGTGGCATCAGGCAGGTTGAGAATGATAATATCGAATAACTGTTGTTCCCTTGATAAAAACTCGCGGATATCATCACCGATTATGTGTAATCGCGGATCGCTTTTTTTGAATCGAGCGGGGATAAACTTCTCAACATTTTTTACATATTCGCCGTCACAGTGTGACCAGGCAACTTCTTCAATCTGCGGCAATTCCAGAAACTTATAACACAGCCCCAATCCCGTACCGATAACCATGATTTCCTTCGCATCCGGTTTCTGAGACAATGTAATCGCCGCAACCTGTCCGGCAGAACTTTCATCGGGCAAAGTCTCAACAACGCTGCCCTCCCGCATAGCAATCCACTGATTCTGATATACGCCGTAGAGATATTCGGCCTGGGCCGTCTGGAACGAACCGGCAAGGGCATCTTTCGGCATCAGCTTCGTCCATTTTACCGTTCTCGTATAATCCAGTAAAATTCCGTCCATGCGAAATAACAAACAAATCAACAACGTAAGAGGTAATAAGAACGACAAAGGATACGTCGCGCCTCGAATCAGGGAAGTTTTCTCACGAAGCTGAAACCTCGCTCGAAATGTTGCAACCTGTACGGCTAAAACGGATAAAGACAAGATAAGAGCAAGAATAAAAAATACTTTAACCACACTTGCGCCAAATCCAAGAAGTACGGTGACTCCAAATCCTCCGGCAAAACTTCCCGCCGCTTCCAGAATGTATACTCCTGAGACGGCAGACTTTTCATTTTCCCGAGCCTGATTCGAGGCGAACCAGCGGCAGGCCGTCGGGAAAAGCAGCCCGGTGATTATACTGACAGGGGCATTTATTATAATTGCCGATAACAGTATCGACGATGTCGACCATAAGGTATATGACTCGATACCGGCAATTTCCCGCGCCTGAACAATCAGTATCATCTGAATAATAAAAGCCGGGATATAAGCCAGGAACAACAGCTCGATACCCCCCAGTAAGAACCGGGCAATACTTCCGGACCTGTAAACAACCAACGCTCCAAGCCCGACCCAAAGAAACCACGAACCGAAAAAAATACCGATACTTATATCGTTACCTTCGAAGGTGGTGACAAATTCACGAAAAAGCAGAGTCTGTGCGGCGATGGAGAAAAGGCCGTAACTGAATACCAACAAGCCCCGCGTGCATTTCATTTTTCGTTCTCACCAAAAACAACCGCCTGAAAGATTTGAAAATCCGCCCCTTCCTTCCATGCCTCCGAATGTAATCCGGCCTTTAGCGACAAATATGTCAGCATCTGACTGACGTCCCAGCCCTGCTCCGGGGCGACCTGCGGCAGAAAAACCGCCGAACGACCGTCTTTGCTCAAAATAACACCATCTATACCGATTCTGATTTCATCCGGTGAAGAAATGGGCTTCGGAACCGTCAGGGCGGAAATCTCGATTGTAATATCACCCAGCTCATCATCCGTAACCGGCGAAAAACGAGTATCGTTAAAGGCGGCATTAATCGCATTCCGTATGACAGATTTGTATAGCGGCCTTTGTGGAATAATATCACCGATGCAACCTCTGAGCTGTGAATTTTTATTCAGCGTTACAAACGCCGCCCGCGGTGCGTTCATTGCATCGCTGATCTTAACATCCAGGTCAGAGACCTGCGGCACTTTTCGATTTTTTAAAGCATAAACAATCGTCTTACGCGCCAAAATTAAAAGCTGCTCTTTATCTTCTTCCGTCAGCTTCGTATTATCTTCCTGCGGCTCAATTACGGGAGAATTCTTCCATCGCCCCGAAAAGGCGATGGACATGTAACTGACAGAATTAGAATAATCGCCGGACATTTCGCCGGAAGTGGTATATTTAATCAAATGCGCCTTAGACGATTCGTCCAGCGTGGAAAGAAGCACTGCTATCGGCACTGAACCGCAAATAGTCGCTTTTGTCTGATCTTTGAATTTCAAAAAACCTTTGGCATCCAGATTTTCAATAAAAATATAAGCGCCCATATCAAGCTCTTTGATTTTCTCGGGAATATTTTTCGTGAACGGAACGTAAAGATGGACGCGGCCGTAATGAACAAAATCTGAGCTTGCGATAACAAGAGTATCTGTATCCAGCAGACCTTTAAGAATATCGGCGGCCTTTTCGATAGTTTCAAGCGAGCATTGCCCGGCAACAATCGGCACTAATTTGAAGTCCTTCTGTTTGAGCTGCAACAATGGCAACTCTATCTGGACGCTGTGTTCCTGCTGATGTGCCGGGGGAACGTTCTGAAATACCTGAAATTTCAGAAGCGTTTCGATAAATTCCACATCCAGAGGTATTTGCCCGAAAGGTGTTTCGTAATGGGTCACTCTCGGTACGCTGAATATATCCTCCATAGGAAGACGATGACTCGGACCAATAACGACGATTCTTTTATACTGTTTTTTCAGGGTGCTGAGGCCCACAACCGCAGTTTCGCCGGAGTATTGATATCCAGCATGAGGCAAAATCAAAGCAATCGTATCCTCTATCGGTTCGACCTGAGTTTTTTTGTAAAAGCCTTCTATTTGTTCACGAAGAGCATCGGTATCGGGAGTGTACCACCCCACTTCGGCAAGGGATGACTGCATGACTATCTTCGCAGATTCGCTTGTTTTTGCCGGACTTTCATTTGCCACCGTCTCGGATGGTGTAGGAGTTTTCTTTTCACATGAGCCGACAAAAAAAACACATGAAATAAAAAGGAACAAAATCTCTAAGTGCGGCAGAACTTTCAGCAACATGGTTTTAAATAATCGCCGTTCCATATTAACCACTCCATTTGCTCTGTTTTGAAATATCTCCCAAAGTCCTTAAAGAACCCGGGTATTTTTTCAATCTTACAGCCCGTACGAATTTACGCGGCGAAGCTTTCGCCATCAGCCACCAAACGCCCATAACAGACGCCGAACACGCTCCTATAAGTTTTCTAATAAATTTTCTGCGTGTCATCTCCAAACTCCGTAAATTTCCCTGCCGCAATCCGGGCAGTAACCTTTTCCAAGACGATTTTGTAATATCGTATAACCGCTGCGTTCAATAAGCATTTTTTTACAGCCGGGACAGTATGTGTTTGCTCCTTCTTTGCTTTGAAGATTTCCCACATAGACATAATCCATACCCTCTTCGACCGCAATTTTTCTCGCCGTTTCCAAAGTCTCCAGAGGAGTCGGCGGCAAATTCCGCATTTTATAACGTGGGAAAAATCCGGAAAAATGAAGCGGTGTCTCGCCGCCCAAATTCACTTTGATCCAGCGAGCAAGCTTACGCATATCATCCGGCGAGTCGTTCAAAGTAGGAATTACAAGGTTTGTCACCTCAACGTGTACTCCGGCAGCCTTGGCCAGAATAAGAGCCTGCTGAACGGGCCTTAACGTGGCCGAGCAGACATCGCGATAAAACTCTTCCGTAATTCCCTTCAAATCAATATTTACCGCATCGACATATTGAAGCAGTTTCTTCCACGGCTGTTCGTTTATATAACCTGCGGTTACAAGTACATTTCGTATCCTGTTTTCCCGGGCTAATTTCGAGGCGTCGTAAGCATACTCGTAATAAATGACGGGGTCGGTGTATGTATATGCCAGCGACGGGCATCGCCTGGTTTTGGCCAAAGATATAAGTCTTTCCGGCGGGCAAGAATATACCGGTATGTCCCCATCTTCCGGATTGGCCTGTGAGATTTCCCAGTTCTGGCAGTTTTTGCAGTGAAGATTGCAGCCAACCGTCGCTATCGATAGAATGGAGCTTCCCGGCAGAAAGTGATAAAGAGGTTTTTTCTCTACCGGATCAATATTGATTGAGCATGGGTATCCGTAAACGACGGTTCTCAGCACGCCGTCGAGATTTATTCTGACCCGGCAATCGCCGCTTTGGCCGTTTTCAATCAGGCAGTTTTTCGGACACAATTCGCACTGAATTTTCATTTGGACCTCGTTTTTTGCCGCTCTTTAGTCCAAAAACCATATTATTCCATTACCTGATGATTATAACAATACTTTTTCGGTCGTAAAAGAGGTGTTATCAGATAAAAGCCGGATACGGCAAAATTCGATTCGAGAGGCGATAACTCTATTACCGAACAAGATATCGTGCCGGCAACGGGTGATTCTATTTTTAAAAAAACCTGTTTTTAATTTCCGTTAACAGGTGTGTTTATATTGTGCAGGTCGAGAAGAATTTTCCAGGAACCATCCTTCTGCCGCGTCCATACGTGGACACCCTTACCCGTTAAAACTATATTTTGCCCGGTAGAAGCATCTTTGAATGTCCATGTAAAAAGATTGACGGCGTAGAGCATCCGGCGGTTGCCTTCGACGTGAATAACATCCACTTTTATATCTGCCAGCGGTGACTCCACCATGTTTTTGCCGATATGTTCAGTGATTTCTCTTTTGCCTCTGACGGCATCTTTTCCCCACGGCATCAGGATTGCATTGTCGGCATAAAATTCCGCCGCCGCATTGGTATTTTGTTCAACGAAAGCTTTATGGAACACGTTTTCATATTGCCTGATTTTTATGTACTCCGCCTTCATATTACCACCGGTCAGCTCTGTGCCGGAAGCAATATCGACTACAACAGACTTTGCAGACGCTTGAATATTACCCCCCCCGGGAACCATGGATGGATTCGAGGCGTCAAGCCTGATTTTCAAAGAGCCGTCAGGCTGATTGCTCCAGAGAGTCATATAGTTTTGATAATCTCTTTGTTGAGATCCGTCAGCCGGATTTGTGAACGATATAGCCGCCTTGCCGGACTCGAAGAGAAAATCGCCGCAAATCCACAATTTCTGCTCAAGACTGTTAGCTGAGTTAATCTTGGTACTTCCCTTTATATATTCAAGGTACAAATTACGCATGGAATCTTTACCAACTGCGATTTCATGCTGATCCGGTAACAATATTGCATCATCAGTAAAAAACGACAGCATTTTGTTGATGTCACCGTCATTGAATGCTTTAATCCTTGCTTCGGTGACATGCTTTAATTGAGCGGTAAGTCCTGTAGGAATTTCACTTGCTGAAAGCTTATCGCTTTCGTCGTTCATAATATCTGCTTTTATCAGCAGGATTGTTTGTTTAAAAGGTTGATTGGGCTGGGAGCTGTTGTCGTCTGAGTAAAGCCCTGCGGCGGAAACAAAATAGTATTTACCCACCGGTATAGCGACCTGAGTTGCAATCTCCGAATTTGTGCGCATGGGAAGCTGTATTATTTTGCCGGATTCATGTTTTTTCTCCTCGACCTTCTCCAGATCCGTTTGATTGAGCTTCAAAACCAGACGAATGATACTATTATTCCTTGCCAGGTTGGGAGTAAGCTCAAGCTCGACACCGGTTGGAAATTTTTGCCGCTTCGGCTTGTACTGCGGCGGCGAATCGGAAGTTTTTTCATAATCTACTATGAACTCATGTTGAGTTGTCACATTCAATTTCGTTTGCTGCCCGTCGAATACTATCGCCGAAGGACTCGATATCGTTTTCGTATTTGGAACCGATGCTATCCATTCCTTGAATTGTGCCGCCTGGGTTTCGCTTAATTCTCTCGTCGCATCGCTTATACCGAAGTTACCACGCAAATAATCGGAAATTAAAGACCGCGGAGCGTTAACTGTAAAAACATCCGTATTAAGAACAATTTGTGTTTTTCCCTGCCCGGTGGTATTTGCAACAGAAGAACTTTGCGTGAACCGGATATTTTCCCTTTCACTACCTTGCCCGGTTATAAATTGTGTATCAGATTTTTTTCCGAAAACCTTACCTTCCATCGACATAACTGTAATATACATAGGAGAACTGCTTCTATCGGGGGGACCGGAGAGAGTTATATGGTCATAATCATCTAAATCTTTAACATCAGCATCGATATCCCCAACATGCCGTGATCTTAAAAACAAAGGTCTGTCTATGCGAACAGCAATCATTAGCGGCAGATTTTGATAAGAATGAATCACGATACTTTTTTCAAGACCGTCACGTGACAACAAATCGCAATCACTTGATAAATCATGCCGGTGGATAAGACCAATGCGTTCACCGTCGGCAACTTTCCGGCGAACATTTACACGTATATCTTTCATTCCGCTGCCTCGTTCCCGCCAGCGTGACTGCAAAGGCGTGCCGTCCGGCAGATAATACATACCCATAGCTTTGACCGATTCGCTCGAGCCGTATCCCACCTCGTTTTCCCTGCAATCATTGTTGGTTCTGTGCCACAGTTTTTGATAGTGCCAAACCGTCACATTTCCCCGGGAATCGACATGATATAATCCCGGTCCTTCGGGCCAATGTGTCGCCGCATCCGGATATTTTTCTTCAACCTGCCCTACCATTTCGAGTATTTGCTCAACAAATGTGCGTTCAAGAGCATTCAGCGGAACGGCCGATACAAATTGCTTAGGATGAACCGGGTAATATTCGAGCTGACAGCCGCTTTTATCGACTGATTTTATCTCAACTACATACTCTACGTTCTCCCTCGTCTTGATATTAAGTACTTCAGGCAAATTCTGGCCGATTTTATATGTTTTGAACGGTTCAGCCGCATCGGCCGGCAGGCTTGGAGATGTGGCTCCCCGTACCAATATTAAAGCTGATGTATCAAAAACGATATCACCTTTCTCCAATTTATCGAGAGCCTGTGAGATTTTTTCGGGGGTATCGTCTTTTGGAACATCCACCAAATCGCCGCTTTCCAGATCGAGCATTAAAGCCTTTTCATCAACATCCGGCAAAAATATCTTTTTATTCTGCAAGTTTTCTTCTTCCGCATCAATTCCACTCACTTCAGCATCATCCTGCCCATCTACCTGACGATACTCAATATTAACACCGCCATTATCACCCTTATGAACCGAAAGTATTTTTAGGTCGTACTTTTTATTCTCAGCCGTTGTTATTCTGTATTGGCACGGCACATTATTCACAAAATAACCTACAAAATTCCCGCGTTCAGCATCCGGTTTCAGAGGGGAAAGCCCCCTTTCCGTCAGAAGCTCCATCCTTGCTCCACGCAGACACATTAGTCCGCTACGATTAGCGGCATATTCATAAACCAAATCTCCTTTGCCCAGTTTCTCAAAATATTGGCCGTCTCTGTCCATCTGTTTTGCTGAAAGCATCTGCCCCGTAGCAAGGTCCAGAACTACATTTACATCCGGCGTCTCAAGGTCGGGCAAATACATTCTTCGTATCCCAACTTCCGCCTGACCGGCTCTTTTTTCGACTGCAACCTGGACATCTGTTTTCAGACCCGGCTTGAAGGCAACGTTATTAAAACGAGCATACTCGAATTTTCGATAAAGTAGTTCATAATTGACAATCTGCTCCAACGGTTTGTCGATATTAAAGGAAATCGTATGCAGTTTGCCGTTGCTCAGCCCGCCTGTCTCAATAACACCTGTGCTTTGGAAGAAAGGCTCCATGCACTGTTCGACGCTGCCGTCTTTCAATGTACAATTCAGACGGTATTCATAATCTTTGGAACTTGTAGTAGCCCAGAAGATTGTCGCCATATCCGGCGAGCTTTTTTCCGCCTGTGGAGGCTGAATCACTACTTGATCGTTATTGCCTATCAAATACGATCTGTGTATTTGCATATTAGGCGAAGATACGCCTCGCCCTTTTATCCATTGCCCCTGCGCAACACCGATTTCTACCGGGCCTTTCTCGAATGCATCCTTATGATGAGTCGACGAATTATCCGGTTGCTTAACGTAACATAAAGCCGTGCCGTCTCGGGCAACTTTCGTTGACCAGCCGAAGCCTTCGTATATTTTCATACGCGTAGATACATTTTCGCCGCCATATGCTTTTGCTAAAAAGACATATCGGGTAGGAATTGCCTGCATTGGTGAAGCTCTCCTGCTTGCTTCAAACAACGGCTCATACATTTCACTGCCGTCGGGCTTCCACCATTGAGCATTATTCAAAGGCTCCCTGCACATTCCAACCAATTCAACCGTAACGCCGTTGGGTAAAGTGGCTTTGACATTACCCCGGATAGAATCTTCAGTCGGCCACCAGGATAAATTTGCCCATTGCTCGTTTACTTTGGAAACTGTGACAAAATATACTTTACCTTCGTTGCTTCTGATCGCAATTAAAGTCCTCTCACCTTTCGGCGGATTAATTTCGGTGGTTCGGCTGTCTGGAAGTTCGACCAGCCGTTCTTTTGTTTTTTTATCTGGATCAACACGACTGGCATTGGCTTCCGGAAACCAATGCATCTTTACATTCGAATCGGGATCGATTCGCAGAGTGCCGCCATTTTCAGGACTCCAGCCCAACTCAAAGCCATCCGGCAAAGGCCAGGCTTCCGGCGTCTCGCCGCGCCAACGCCTGCTTAAGCGGTCGAGATCGACCGGCTTGTCAGCTTTTATAGTACCGCCGAATCTTGGTATTTTATCCCTTTCCCGGCGTTCTAAGTAACTTTGATAATGCTGCTCGAATAAATCGGATTTTTCAAATTTCGCCCAGTCTGTTATAAATTCTCTGCCGTAATAATGACGAACCGGCGGATTCGCCCTTGCAACTTCTATAGACGGCACGAGTATCAGGCGGTATCGTTTCTGACCTACACTATCCCAGTTGAGACTTTCAAGATTATGATCGCAAGGTATCGTAATAAGAACTGAATTTGCCTGTCTTGCCACACGTGCGGCAAATTCTCTTTGGTCGCTGCCTTCGGCCTGGGCGTAAATCTCAAACGCAATATCAAAAGGCAACGATTTTATAGATAAAGTCAATAATGTACCTGCTACACGATGTTTTTGTATATCGTCGGTAAAACGCACTTCAACATTATTTGCAAGTATCTCTTCCCAGCCCTCGTCGTATATCTCGCTGTAATAATCATCTGGAATCTCATCGACAACTTCAAATTCTACCTCTTCGGTTAAAAGCCTATCAAAATGAACAGGTTTTTCCGGCTCATCGGGACTGGTTACATCAACATTCCTCCAGCCGTATGCAATCGTATGTCTGCCGACAGACAATTCGAAATCATCTTCACTTACATACAGCTCGTCCTGAATGTGAAGTCCCATACTACCACCGCCAAATGGGCCGAATCCGATTCTGGAATCGTATTCTTCGCCGTCAATGAGGAAAAAGACCGCATTCGTATCATCATCACTGTAAATTTCTTCCAGAGTCGGCTTCCATTCGCCGGAACCCTTTCCACTTCCGGCATAGATTTGAATCGGATCGCCAACCTTGTAATACTTGTGCGCGATCAATTCCGGCAGCGGCATCTGCTTATTAATTTTCTCATTGTTCATCTGCAATTTAACAGAATGAATTTGCTTGAGCGGTACATTGAAAGAATCAGCTATGATTGTCGTTGAACCGCCGCTGGCTCTGTTCTTGCTTCGGTTACCACCCGGATCAATCTTTCTTCCTGACTGGTCAAAGTATGACAATTGGAAATCTTTTGTTCTAACTCCATTTATTTTGAGGGCAAAGCCTGATGATCCATCTTTGGCCTGAAAAGTTTTAAAGGTATTTCTCCAGTTATCGGGACTACCTGAAACTTCTGATACTCTTTTTTTGCTGAAAGCGAATAGTTTAAGCTCAACAGGTGAAAGAGTATTGTTTCTAAATTCGTCTTCCGAGCCGTTTATATCGAATGTTACTTCGGGACACGGAGCAAATAAGCCGCTAACTTTCGGCAGTTTAATGTCGTCGAAATAAAATGTGTCCCTGCTAATAAACGGTGTTATTTCAAAATGTCCAAGCTGCTCCAGCGGAAAACCAATCTCAATTACATGAATCCTGCCGTTGGCCGACGAAATAAAATGGGGATAATCCGGCACAAACCGCTGACCATCTTTACTTACCGCGCATATCTGGAACTTTTTCCTGTTGTTATCTTTTTCATCGAATTGAAAAGCAACGGAAGTTGCCGTTTTATCATATTCAGAATTGTGTTTCGTCCAATTCACGCCCGACGGTTCGCTTGAATAACTATATGCTCCTTTTTTGATCTCAAGAATCTTAAGCGTATTATCTTCAAGATTAGCTACGGCATTTTGCCGTGCGGGGAGTCGGATTATTTTCGTATCTGCCGGCTTATGTATCACGCGCATCCAGATATCTAATTCATCCGGTAAAAGTTGTCCGATACTATAGATTGTTGCCACTGAATTGCGGATACTATAACCAATACCGATATAATCTTCATAACTTAAAAGTTCTCGCTTTTTGTGATCAAAAACTCTCAATTCAATTGCTTCATATTTTTCAATTCCGGGACTCATATAAACCTGAGCTACATCCATCCAGGCAGCCTGCCGGGAATAATCGGGAATCTTAAAAGGAACGGATAAAACCGCTGTATTTGCCGGATTGGTTATAATTACACCCCCATCTCGCTTCCATCTTACAACCGTATTTGCCGAAAAATCTGTTGGACCGACTTTTGCTTTGTAATTTTCGGATACTACCGCTTTTTCGTAAAGTCCTCTAAGATCAGTAACCTTATATGCTTTTGCCATCGGCAGCAAAACTGCCGCTGCAATAATAACCGTAAGCAAGCCAAGGATTCCAAGTTTCGCGCTTTTGGGGAACGGCCTGTATAATATATGTTTTATTCTTTGTGATAAAGCCTTTTTCGATTCGACCACACCAACCAACCGAAGGCTCAACGCCGGTCTTGAAAACGCCATCTCGGCAATATCAATGAGGGTATCACTGTAACTTTTCGCCGCATCACCCAGAGTTACCAGCGCCATCTCATCGACGGCCTGTTCGCGTATCCGGCGGACTATCAGATTGACGAGCCAGACAAACGGATTATAAAAATAAGCAATCTGCAAAAAAGTCTGTATACAATTAATCCATAAATCGCCCCTTTTGATATGGGCAAGCTCATGAATCAAAACCGCCCGGAGTTTGTCCCTTGATATTTGTTCGAGAAGCGTCTTCGGTATTAAAATTACAGGATTGAACAGGCCGCAAACCGCCGGACTGGTAACGTTATGTGAAAGCCTCAGCCGGATATTCCTGCGAATACCAACC
>JAFGBG010000191.1 GCA_016933295.1 Sedimentisphaerales bacterium
GTGCTTTTTCGGTTTAAGCTTCATCGGGTGGATTAACGATCTTTCGCCTTACGTCTGCTGCAAGCGGGCTATCGCCGGGGCGGCGATCGTGTATATCGCCAGCTCCATTGCCGTTAAGGCAGTAAACGCGATATTGATAGACGCGATGATTATGAACCGTCTGGATCAACAGGATAAATCAAAAATAACCCGAACGAATAAAATAAGACCGGGAGATATCGGCGGTGGCGGCAATAGCTGAAAACATTTGTGAAGACAAAAAGATGCCGAACGGCATTGCGCTTCGCGCATATTCCGACCGGAACGATTCTATCGACCGCGAGGAAGAGAACGAGCTGATCACCGTGCATCTGCCGATGGTCCGAATGATAGTAAAAAAAGTTATAACGTATTTGAAGCCTCCGCTGACCTTTGAAGATATGGTCTCGGCAGGTACGGTCGGGCTTGTCAGGGCCGCACGTGATTTCGATCCCTCACAGCGAGCGGAATTCAAAACCTACGCCTATATTCGGATCAAAGGGGCTATTCTCGACGAGCTTAGAGGCTGGTCGTTTATGCCGGCGAATGTTAATAAAAAGATTCGCGATGCGCAGGAGCTGAGCCGAAAAATCGCCGAACAGACCGGCGTTGCGCCGACGGATGCCGAGCTGGCCGAGAAGCTCGGAATCTCCGTTTCCGAGCTTTTGGAGATGTACGAAAGTTCCCGCGCCCGGAATTTTGTCTCGCTTGACGGTTTAGAGCAGAATTCGCCGGTCTTGAGTAATCTGATTACGGCAGACGAGACGAATGCTCCCGACCGGCGGCTCGAGCGGCAGGAGCTTATCAGGGAGCTGGCCGAGGCGATACGGCAGTTATCTCAGAAGCATCGGCAGGTAATTCTGCTTTATTATCAAAAACATCTGACAATGAAACAGATTGCCGATGTTATGGAAGTCACGGAGTCGCGTGTCAGCCAGTTGCACGCGGGGGCTTTGTTCAATTTGTCTGTCAAATTGAAGGGGTGGAATAATGGCGGATTATGATTCTAATATGATTAAGCCGGTGGACGGCCTGCAGAATATTACGTCCCTGGCACCGGCCAGACGCCGCGAGCAGAGAAGTCGCCGGCAGAAGTTCCAGCAGGAAAATCGTGACAAGCAGGACCGGCAATTCGACGACGCCGCCGCGGAGCAGCAGGGCGAAAATGAAAAAAGCTCGAACGGCGGCGGAATCGATTTTTGTGCCTGAAAGTTAAGGTTAAAAGATTGGGATAAAAAATGGCGAAAAAAACGGGACAAATCTTAAAAAGTGACGAAATTAAGCTCGAAGGTCGGTTCCATCTTAATCCGGCGGATGCGCGGAATAACAGTCAGGGCCAAAAAGTTTCCGCTCTGCCGTCGCCACACGTCCGGATTCTGGAAAATACGCCGGAGTACGCCGTTATCGGCGTGACCTGCTCCTGCGGCAGGGAAATCTCGGTAAGATGTGATTATGCCGATGCCCGGGCTCGTGAATAAAAACAAAGAATCGATAAGGAGATAACGAAAATGAGACCTGAAAACAAAACCGTCTGTTCGCTGATTCTTTTGGCCTGCGTAATTATTCTTCAGGGCTGCACCGGCGTTCGGGACACTCAGCAGGCCGAGACCGCTCCGAGCCTTGCTGATTTGATGCAGAATGATTCCGTTGCCAGAAGATTCCAGGAATCCACCGAAGGCAATTCCAATCCCGTGGAATCGGCGATAGAGCTGTCGGAAAAATACGCCAGGCTTTCCGAAGAAGCATCCGTCCTGCGGCAGCAAAACAAAGAGCTTGTCGCGTATAACCAGCAGCTCAGCGATAAAGTAAAGTCTTTCGAAACTCAATTGCAGCAGACTCAGAAAGAGCTGACCGAGGCCAATCAGGTTCTGATTGAAATGCGCGTCGAATTGAACAACTGGAAAAGCGATGTGCTCGGATTCCGCGAGGAAATGCGCGACGCCGAGACGGCGCAACTGGAAGCTCTGCTGAAAATACTCCACGTTCTCGGCGGCGAAATCAAAACCGAATCGGCGCAAAGCGATACCATAGGCACGGCGAAAACGACGATAGGGCGGGCCGGGTAGCCTGGTTCGATAAGTTTTTTCGGGTAACTCAGATGTGCAATAGCAAGAGACTATTAAAATTCCGCCGGTATAGAAGAGCATGTTTTGTACTGCTTTTCGCCGTTGCTCTTGTCTCGGGATGCCGGACTCAGGGTTTTTTCACTCCCGCGGCGAATTATTACTACGTAAATCCGAACGCCGACTTGAGAATGGTCGGCAGGGTCGCCGTCGTCGAGCTGAACAACGATTCGAGCCGCCCGCGGGTCTCCTCCGATATAACCGAAGAGCTTTTCAAGGCCCTGCAAAAAAAGCAGATTTTCGGTCTGAGCATCGTCCGGCAGGACGATCCTTCCTGGCGAAGCTTGCAGCTCGACGCGGACTCGACATATACCGACGAGCAGATTTCGTCCATTCGCGAAACGTTAAAATGCGACGCCGTCCTGATAGGCTCCGTCACCGAATTTCGGGCCTATCCGCACATGGCCGTCGGACTGCGGCTGCGACTGCTCGATTTGAGAAACGGCAGATTAATATGGGCGCTCGAGCAGATTTGGGATATCAGCGACAGGCCGACCGAGGCCCGAATAAAAAGGTATTATAAATCCGAGAAAAGCTCCGACTCGGCCGCATCTCAGCAGCGTCTGGCGGCCCTGAGTCCGCTTGAATTTATAAGGTTCGTTTGCTTCGAGGTGGCCGAAACTATGTAGCTCCCAGCGGCCCGCCGAAGGCTTATAAAAGCGGCCGAAATCATTATAATATCGCCGAAATGCTATTACAGCACAATATTATAGGAATTGAATAAAAAGTGATTTTTTTTGGTATAAAAATCTCAAGTTTTTGCCGAATCGAGCGACAATAATTGTGGATTAGAAATCCAGAAAGAGCGTTGGCATAATGATTGATAAAATTGAAATACAAAAGCTCCTGATAGAATCGGGATTACCTTCGAAGCCCCTTAACGCCGGCTCGGCTTATTCGGATAATGATGCGGATATTGCCTTTAGTGTTGAAAATACCGACCTGATAAAAAAGGCAATGCAGGATAATACGGCGGATACGCCGGATATCGAAAAGATAAGGCAGGAACTTATTTCAGGCACACTCGAATCCGAGCAAAACTTCCTCGAAGCAGCAACAAACCTCTACGATTACGGCATATAACACTTTGTCATTGCGAGCGCAGCGCGGTAATCTTCCAAAAAATGTACCCACTATGGTGCAGGCGGTTACCTTTAATTCTCTCATGATATTTACTTATTTCATATTTATATCATAAACGTTTCTGAGCAAGTATATACACAATATTATTTTGATCATCTATGAAAACTCTATAATCAACTACATAACCAAGTTTCCTAACATTAGAACTCTGATCACGGTATGTAATCAAAAGCCCGCTTTTGAAAGACTCATCATCAAACAATTTGATACCCAAATATTCCTGCCACTCACTTGGATCACCGTCAAATATCTTTGCATTTTGACTTACTCTCTCTATGAAATATTCTGATTTTACCATGTCGGTCTTCACATCAGGTGGGGCAAATGTCTGATTGGCCCAGGTTATACCTTCGGAATCGGTTTCGAACTTTACAAAAATTTCAAATAATTCTCTCTGGATGTGATACATAGCTCGCATATTTTCAGCTTTGCCGGGTAAGTCAAGACCTGTTATATGTTTGAATTTTTTTCTTATTTCATTACCTGGAACTTCTTCGATAGATGAAGGACTACAGCTCGATAAGGTTATTAAAGTAATGCATATGATTAACATATACCTGAGAATTAAACGCTTTCTGTAATTATCCACTATTAATCTCCTTAATATCCGGGCTTTTCTCCGGTACGCTCGAATCCGAGCAAAACTTCCTCGAAGCAGCGGCAAACCTCTACGATTACGGCATATAACAATTTGTCATTGCGAGCGATTCGAAGAATCGCGGCGGTCACCAGGATGGCTTACGCCACAATCTTCAAAATTGTCATTCCTGCGGAACCTGTCCTGAGCAGCGTCGAAGGAGCAGGAATCCAAAATTTTGGGTCAGCTTTAATAATATACAAAAATTGTTATCTCTTTCTCGGTGGTCTTTTCACCCTCGAACACAACTCTCACCGAATGCAAACCGATATCATCATCTTCCGGCCTCCATTTAAGGAAATCGCGGCCGTCTCGTTTGATTAATTTCATCCCGGGTGGATAGGGCTTTTTAAGGCAACGCCGCAATTCCTCGGATGGTCAATCCTTACTATATAGATATCATCCTGTGGTTTTTTCTCGGAAGGAAGTGTAATTTCCATACGAACCATTCCTTCGTCATTAATCTCGGTTTCTATTGCACATAATTCCAATGCTCTGTCTTTGGCACCAATAAGACAGGGCAAGAGGATGCTCGTTAATAGCATTATAATTGAAATTACTATCAACAGTTCAATAAGTGTAAAACCTTTGCGTTGCACGTTGTATCCCTCTTGAATTTTACCTTCTGTCATTGCGAGGAGGCAGTAATGCCGACGCGGCAATCTTCTATCTAACTCGTGCTAAGTAGCGTAGCTACTTAGCAGAGTAGTAAGCTGCCAACCTATACGCCATACGCTGTACGCTATATATAAAGGCGTTTCTCTCGGCTAAATATTAATCATTTTTTTGAAAAAATCTTAAAAAACTTAAGATACTAAGGCAAAAATTTTGTTTTTTTGTCATTTTTTGCCGGATTCCAACTTCGGAAATAACGAAATTAGTTTGACTTTCCCTCCGGCCTACGCATTCATTATAAAAGTAGATATCAAATAAACTTATATTGGTAAACTACCCAATTTTTCTATTCAGCTATCTAATTTTCCTCTGTTTGATTGTCTTTATTGCGTTCCTTCTTTTTTTCTCGTAATTCTTTATAGTATTGCTCACGAAGAGGTGATCTAGTTTTCTCAATCTCTTTATGATAAGAAATTAGTAAATCTTCGTTCATTAGCATTTCTTGCCAACAGATGATTTGTTTTATGTCTTTTTCTGTAATATATCCTTGTGTCATAAGATTATTCATTCTTGGGATAAAGAAATCTCCATGAAAAACTGAAGGGTATCCATAGGCTTCAAATTTACTTTGACCTGAATAACCATGTAAATAACTGTGGAAAGGTTTTAATTTGCCGACTTCAGATGCAATTTCTATTGAAATCTTAGACTCTTTAACAAATTCTGATACCCAAGCACCAAGCAATTGAAGATATGGCCACCAGTGATCAACATTCCTATTATTTTCGATTTGTGTTTTAATGACTCGATTACGCAATAAATCTATGCACTCTAATAACTGGTTCTTCAGTAACTCACTCTCTCGGATATTAATATTGGTGAATCCGATTCCTAAAATGGCGCACATTTTTTGCTCCCAATCCAATCCTATTATGCGTTTATCAAAAAATACGGAGAATAAATCACGCCAAACAGTAAAAATTTTTGCTTCTTTTTGATCCTGTGTTGATGGTCTCTCATACAGAACAGGTATATCGCTCTTTCTTTCACATTCATACTTTTTCATAGACTCTGGTGATTTACGAATAATGAGATAGGCAATTTCATAAAAAGCATTAATAAACATGCCACAATCAACGGCACCTTGTGATATACCGATCTTTGCAAATTCTGCAACTAAATCTATTAAATTTTCTAAGTCATTAATAACGATACTTTTTTGGCGATCTTCTGAAACATTTTGTTCCATTATTAAATAAAAGATGTCTTGAAGGATAATTTGTGATTCCTTTGTTTTGCTGGTTAGTATATTTCCAAATCCCTCGAAAGTGAAATTATTTTTATCTATAAGGAATTGGCCTTGAGCCATTCTTTTTAATGAATGAACACACTGATTAAAAGGCCTGAAATCAATAGAACAATTATATGTACGAGAATCCTGTGATGTTAAAGCAAAAATATACATGATAGCCTCTATACATTTTTGTCCAAGTAAACGATGATACTCATCTTTATTATTCACTGAAGTTGTATGTATATTCATTATATTAGAAAAAAAAGTTGTAGCCATAGTCTCAAAGTACTCATTATTATGGCTAATTATTCCCATTAGTTTCAATTGATCTATTGCTTCATAAGGAGCTGTTGTTCTCTGTAACTTATGAGTAAGTTCAAAAGCTTCCTTAAGAAGACCAGTCCACAAAAGAGAAATCTCGTGCCTTTTAGGAGGAGGTCCGTATAGTAAATTAGGTACTTCAACAGAAGGACGTTCCTCTATTTGTAAAGAATATAAGCCAATATTCCCAATGCATCGTATAACAAGTGTTGACATGTGTTCATTTGGTGAGTTACATGTGGCTTTTAACAATGCGGCCATTTGATCATTTGTTTCATTTAAGACATTATCTCTACTACCGTAATAAGTCTTTCGATTTTCAATATAAGTTTTAAGTACATTAAGAATAGCAATCAAGCTGTTATGCACAAGATCCTGTTGGTTCTCTTCTACCGCCTTATATGCGGCGTTAAATAAGTTTGATAAATATCCCATAACAAAAGGAAGTCCTTTGCTCGGAGGTTCGTATAGTTTGAATCGCTCTGTTTCCCGCCAATCTAAACCTGCCCAATTGAATACCGCCCAGAACTTTGAGAATTTTTTTTCTAAAACAAGTGTTGATTTTTTTACATGTTTTCGCGTTTTTCGAGCAAATTTTTTCCCTGCATATAAAACGGCTTTTTCAGGATGAATTCCAGATACACATACCCAAATGGTCATTATTAAGGAAAAAATAATAATTGTTATAAAAATTGGATTAATGTAATCCTCAATAAGATATGGATATCCATATAAATAGAAAATCCAAAGAAGCAATAATACAGCAATAGAAAATGCCCATAAAAGCAGTACGGTATGATGTGTCATTAACGATTTAACTATCTGTGATGAATACCTACCAAGTAAGTAACTAAACATGAATGTAAAAATTGCTAATTGCGCACTTACTATCGCTAAAATTAGAGAAGAAAATTGTTTTATCGATTCTACATGCAGATTGTGAGATTCAGAACCTACCGTCACCCATATTTCTGAATTGCCATTCCATGTTATTATCGTCATCACAAAAAGTAACAGTAAAGGAATACAAAGTATTAGAAGAATCGTAAAAAAATGCCAGTATAGAGGATCCATAAAAGTTCGTTTTTTTATATAGTTGCTAGCATTTCCATGTACATGAATAAGATATCTGATGAAATTACTATTACGCTTAAGAAATTGAGAAACAATCACTAACACCCCTGATAAAATAATACCAAAAGTTAAAATATAATATTTTAAATCCTCATTATAGGGGGATGAGATATGCGTAACAAACAGAATGACAAAAGCAATCACTGCTACTAAGAAACTAAAAAAGTAATGTGCAATGCTCGTGCGACGTTTATATTCTAATCTAGGTAAGATTTTTGTAATTTCCGTTTTTGCCTGATCTTCTAAGTGCTCACGATACCACAAATCAAACATGTTTATTCTCTTTCATCTTTTGTATTATTTGCAGATTCGTTTTTTTCTGATGTTGAATTTTTATTTTTATATTCATTTATTACTAAAAGTTTCAATAATTTAATATGGTACCAACAAGAAGTTACTAAAATTGCTGTAATATATAAAAGTGCTAATATTTTAAAGGATTTTAGAGCATAGATTCGGAATGTATTATCGAAAATGAAAATTATTTTTATAAGGATATACATAGCAACCAAAAGAAAAAAAGAAGTAAATAAATCCAAAAGGCTATATCGTATAACGTTTTCCCAAATAAGCTTAGCATAATTCTTCATTTTCTTCTTCCTATGAGATTATCTATATCTAAAAACTCGGAATAGTTTGCCTCTTTTACTCACTGAAAAACTCGAATCTTTTTCCTATCTCTTTTGCTGCTCGCTCAAGGTTGTTGTTGAAATTATATCTTTACCCGGCGAAACGGCAAAGAAAAAACAGCACTTAGCTTTAAGCTTTCAGTTTTCAGCCCAAATACGCCATTCATCCTTCGCCCCTTTGAGGCTTCGGAGAAAGGATAAGCAATACGCTGTAAGCTATAAGCTTAAAGCTTCTATTAAATTAGGCGTCTGTGGGAGGGTAAATATTGATTGGAAAATTAAGAAAAAATCGAAAAAAGCCAAAAAAACAGCTATTAGCTTTTAGCATTCAGACCAAAAACGAATCACAAACCACGAACCGTTTTTCAGGGGATAGGATTTAAGGTATTGGGTATTATCAATAGTATTTAGTATTTGGTATTTTGTATATAGTACCATCGGGGGGGGCGAAGCCGCCACCCTGTATGCTGTACGCTGTACGCTGACTGCTGAAAGCTGATGAGCAATGTGCCGTATCAAGGACAATCTGCCGGAAAAACAGGGATTTTGCTTGAAATTCGGCGGAAATCGGATAAAATGCACTATGAACTCTACGTAGTTCATAGAAGAATACAGAATACTGGAAACACAATACAGTAATGGGGGAGGCAAAGAACAAGTAAAAAGTCAAAATTTATGCCTTAGGTAGTTAAAAGTTAAAACCACAGTGTAAAAATCAAAATTTTGGCCTCTCGGCTCAAATCGGGCTTATGCGCATTGCGCAGCTCTTTTTTTGAAGTTTTATATGTGTTTTTGCTCTTTTATATTTGATATTTGCTCTTTCTGTATCGTAACTCTTTATAAAACAAGACTATGTGAATGCTTTTTGCGACATACGACATACGAGATACAAAATACAACCTACTTTGTGCCTATGTACCTTCGGAACTTTGTGCCTTCAAAACACCTCTGTGTGCTCTGTGGCGAAAAAAAAATGGAAAACGAAGCCAATTTGCCGGCCGGTGGCCGGAAATTCGAAATTCTAAACTCGAAATCCTAAAGATGTGGATTGAAAAAAATGCAAAACGAACCCAATCTTACTTAGCGGTCAGCGGATAGCGGATAGGGGATAGTTCTTTAAATGCTTGTTATCAAGTTAGTTATGTTCATAATAAGTTGGATTGTTTATTTGTTCCTATGTACTTATGCACTTTTGTGCCTTACAAATCGAAATAGATTTGGAACTTCTTTTCTTACAAGTAAATACAGTGAAAAAAAGCGGCTGGTTATAGTTTTAGGGCTGTTTGTAATAAAGGAGTTACTTACGCCGGATAGCCTACTGTCTGGGAAAACAGAACGCGCTGTTCAGGCCGCAGCTTGAATTCATTAGGAGTATTCTGCTTATCGCAATTGTGGAACCATGCGGCCAGACCCTGCGAGGCGGCGAATAAATAAACGTTGCCCGCAATCAGGCCGGTAGCGACATAGTAATAGGATTTCTGAATTTCGGTATCCCGCAGTCCCGGCTCCTGGAAGGGCGCGTCTTTGTATTTGGCTATATCCACGACGTAGAAAATATTGACCGGGGCCGTGGCGGCGGCGCGCCTGCCGGACCTGTAACGAAAGTCACCTGCGACAACCGGGTTGAGGCAGTGACTTGCCGCGTCGTAGATATACACACCTTTCGGCAGGGCGACGTAAAGATCGATTTCCTGCGAATTGCTTGCCGTTGCGGCTGTCCTTCCGGTCCGTCCGCGAAGCGAGCCGCTTTCTCTGTTTATGCCGAACGCGGCCCAGAGAAGATTGGACAGCATCTGCGGTGAAAGCTCTTTGTCACTAACGTTGCGGATGGTTTTTCTTTCTTTAAGAGCAGACAGTACTGATTTGCCGCCGTCTGTTTCGGGTTGAACAAGCTTGATGGTCTCCAGCGGCGTCGTAGTAGTTGCGGCATTCTCCTGAGAAAGGCCGGACTTTACACCGGCCAATACTGTAAGTGCCGGCACGGTTTTCAAAAATGTTCTGCGGTTCATATTATTCTCCTTTTTATGAGATCAGCCATACTTTATATCTTCTTCACAAAACCTCTCTCTGCTCGTCTGGTATCGTTAGCTTGGCTTCTATGAAATCTTTATGCGATAATTTCAGGGAATTCGAAATCCTGCGAATCTCTTCGGTTTCGTCATGTGAGGTTTTATCGGACGCGTTGGCAATGCGGAACAGGCTCTTTATGAAGTCTTTTCTCTGCTGCAGAGTCGTGCATTCGAAAAAACCTCTTGTAAGGCGAAAGAAATCAAGCCCTTTCAGTGTTCTGTCGCAGCTAATTTCAGTAATGATATTTGCCTGCCGCTCGGATAAATTCCATTGTTCCGAAAGCACATCTCTGATGGTTTGTTTTTCCCTGTCGGAGATGCCGGAATCAACGGCGGCGATTCTTGCCAAAAGTCCGGCGGCAAGGCAAAGCTGTTTGAGCTTTTCTTCGGGCAGGTCGATTTTTATGCCCTTTTTATCTCTGTCGGATTTAAGCTGATAATAGATTTTGTTTTCAATAAAATCATTAATCTGGCTTTCTCTTTGTGCGGCGGATTTATATGTTTGATTACGATTACTTATGGAACGTTTCATCATTTTTGAAAGTTTGGCAAAAATTCCGACCTCGACCGAAGATGCCTGTTCCTTGATTTTTTCAAGTATGGCCTTTTCTTCATCGCTAACGACACCGTCAGCCCGGATTAAATTTTCCAGTGTGGCGATTACAAAGTCTCTATCCTGCGGGGACTTGATCCGGCTTAAAACTCTTTCAAGCAGTTGATCCGCCTCTTGTGGTTCGACGGGGGAATCCATGTATATTTCGAGAGTTGCCCAGTCTTCGCCGGTGACTTCTTCGAGGTTAAAAAGCAAATCCTTTAATGAGTTGATTTCTTCGTTCTGCAATCGACCGTCCGCCCATGCGGCCGCTATTACCAGCCTGGCAAGGTCCATAACGAATTCCTTGTTAAGCATGATTACTCCCTTTATAAAAAACCTTCTTCCGATATTGACATATATTAGCGAATGCTCAATCAGATGGAACAACTGCGCTCATTGTATCTTACCATCGGTTCACCTCCTGCAAGAATATTAACTTCCATTGCCTTTCGCAAGTGTTTCTTGAATCGTTTTTTGCCTCATTTCAGGTCATTCGTGGCAAAAAGTAGTTAAAATCCTTGAAATCTTTCCGCCTATAGTGCTATTATGAAGCCCTAAATGAATTAAAGTATCTTTTGTGAAGCTTTATGGGAACTTTCAGATGACACATCAAAAATCTCTTCCGCATTGTAACAGAATCGCAGTATTCACCGTCTTATTTGTCATGGCCGCCGCAGCTCACGGGGCAGAGGTCTATAAATCCAACCTCAGGCCGCACTGGTTTGCCGAAAATAAAAAATTCTGGTATCGCAACGACCTGGCAGGTTGCGCCAGGGAATTTGTTCTTGTTGATACGGAAAAAGGCTTTCGCAGACCTGCCTTTGATCATGCTCGCGTGGCCTATATATTGTCCGAAAAGACAGGCCGGACTGTTGACGCCAATCGTTTGCCGGTGCAATCACTGGTCTTTGCAGAGGACAAACCATCCGTGGAATTGCACGGTCCCGACGCAGCCTGGCGTGTCAATATCGAGACGTATGAGATAGTTAAACTGGATGATTCTGAGATTCAGCGGGAGGGATTGCCCTTTACTCGGCGTATCCGCCCCAGCTCTCAGACCGGACCGGAGACGTCCATTACGTTTGTAAATAAGATGGCTACGGAGATCCTCATCTTCTGGATCGATTCGGAGGGCGAACGTCAATCCTACGGCGCTTTGGATGCCGGTCAGCAAAAACTGCAAAATACATACACGGGCCACGTGTGGCTGGTTACGGATCCCAACGAGGAGATACTGGCCGTATTCCAGGCTGTTGAAGATGGCGGTCATGCCATTATCGACGGCAGCGAACCGGAGCGGCGGGGTCGTGGCAGATTCAGAGGACAACGATCGCGTCCTCGGTCCTCAATTTCGCCGGACGGCCAATGGATGCCCTTCGTGCGCGACCATAATCTCTGGCTGCGACATACGGAGACTCAAAAGGAAAGACAGTTGAGCACAGACGGCATGGCGGATAATTCATATCACAGAGACACCTCTCGCGCACGTCTGGTCGAAATGCAATATGATACGCCCGAAGCTCCCCCCGAGCAGGCGGAGGTGCTTTGGTCTGCTGATTCACGATACGTTATTGCCCTGCGCACGAAAAAAGTGCCGGAACGCCTGGTTTATCTGGTCGAATCGTCTCCCAGCGACCAGCTTCAGCCGAAACTGCACTCTTATCCTTATCTCAAAGCCGGCGACGAAATCCCCGTGGGCATGCCGCATCTGTTCCGGATAGAAGACCAGAAAGAGATTTCGATCGATCCCAATCTGTTTTCCAATCCCTGGAGCATTGAACGAATCGAATGGGCCCAGGATTCTTGTGAGTTTACATTCCTCTACAACCAGCGCGGCCATCAGGTAATGCGGGTAATAGCCGTTGATGCGGCTACGGGATCGGTACGTACTATCGTGAATGAAGAATGCCGGACATTTTTCGACTATTCGAACAAGACGTTCAGGGAAATTCTGCCGGATACAAAAGAGCTGATTTGGATGTCCGAGCGCAGCGGCTGGAACCATTTGTATCTAATAGATATGACCACCGGCAAAGTAAAAAATCCCATCACTAAGGGGCAGTGGGTAGTACGCGGCGTAGAACGCGTGGACAGGGACAAGCGTCAGGTCTGGTTTCGGGCCGCTGGTATTATCCCCGGGCAGGACCCCTACTTAATCCATAACTGCCGGGCGGACCTTGACGGCGACAATTTGGTAATACTCACCGAGGGTAATGGAACTCACACACTCCAATGGTCGCCGGATCAACAGTGCTATATTGACAGCTATTCCCGCGTAGATTTGCCGCCGGTGCATGAATTGCGCAAAACCGAAGACGGTTCCCTTATATGTCCGCTTGAACAGGCTGATGCCGGGGAACTATTGGCGGAAGGGCGAAGTTTTCCCGAGCCATTTGTGGCCAAAGGTCGTGATGGTGTCACGGATATCTATGGAATCATACATCGGCCGTCAAATTTTGATCCCAATCGTTCCTATCCTGTGATCGAAAATATCTATGCCGGACCTCATGGGGCGCATGTTCCGAAGTCTTTTCAGGCCTCTTCACGGGTAAGTGCACTGACGGACCTTGGCTTCACAGTAGTCCAGATTGACGGTATGGGTACCAACTGGCGGTCCAAGGCCTTCCATGACGTATGCTGGAAAAACCTGGTGGATGCGGGCTTCCCGGACCGCATCCTCTGGATGAAGGCAGCGGCGAAGAAATATCCGTATATGGACCTCGAGCGCGTGGGCATCTACGGCGGCAGCGCCGGCGGCCAAAACTCCCTTGGCGCGCTGTTGACTCACGGCGATTTCTACAAGGCTGCCGTCACGGATTGCGGCTGCCATGACAATCGCATGGACAAGATATGGTGGAACGAACAATGGATGGGCTGGCCCGTCGGACCGCATTATGAAGAGCAAAGTAACGTCACTCTCGCCAAGAATCTTACCGGCAAGCTCCTGCTGATTGTCGGCGAAATGGATCGTAACGTGGATCCGTCGTCAACTATGCAGGTGGTGAACGCTTTAATTAAATCGGACAAGGACTTTGATTTGCTTATAGTGCCCGGCGCAGGTCACGGTGCTTCGTCGTCTCCGTATGGCAGGCGCCGTCTTCAAGATTTCTTCGTGCGGCATCTGCTCGGTAAGGAGCCGGCACATGCAGATTGACCACGGCAAAACCGGTCGAGGTTAGTCAGAAGGTAATGAAGCTCTCTGATATATGAAGCTATGTTTATCTTATTTCTGCCGATATTTTGCACTCATGAGGTGTGAAATAAACAACACAGGGGTGAGTGATTTACATTCCCGGGGGGATTTCCGAAGGAGATAAAATGAATCGAAGAATTCTGTTCTGTTGTGTATCTATTAACCTGCTTGTCTTGATGACAGCAAATGCCCAGATTGGGCGGCGTTTTCCATCCGAGAAAAAAATTGTACCCGATCCTGTGACCGGTGTCCCGCTTACGTTTCTGACGAGCACGCCGGCCGGTGATTCCAAGATATACCAGACCCACCGTCAATGGACCTCTGATGGCAAGTGGGTGATATTTCGCTCCCGCCGCGTTCCCGGCCAGGCGATGGCGGTGAACGAAGAAACCGGCGATATAGTACAGGTGACCGAGTCGGGCTATTCCGGTATGCTTTGCCTCGCCGAACATTCGATGAATCTCTATTTCCTCCGCATGCAGCGATTGTCCGATTCTTCAGGTGCGGTTGCATCTCAAAACTCCGCCGATATTAGGGGTGGAAGAGGCAGGCGCGGCCCACGCGGTCCTTCGCAAATCATCAAGGTTGACCTCGCCAAATTGTTTGCCGATAGCGAATCCGGCGAACTTAAAGACGCCGGTGAATATGAAAAAGTGTGCGGCACAATTCCCATCGAGATGGGTGCCGGCGGCGACATGGCTCTCGATCCCAGTGAGGAATTTGCCTATTTCCGTGTGAACCTGGAAGAGGCGGCCAAACATCTTCCCGCCGACACAAAGCCGGAAGAACCGTTCGGGCCTCGCGGCATGGGTGCGGGACCGACCGGACTTGCCGGTATGAACCTCGAAACCGGTGAAATTAAGTTCATTGTTGCCGTTCCGTTTCAAATCGGACACGTCCAGACTAATCCCTGGGTGCCCGGAGAAATAGTCTTCTGCTGGGAAACCGGCGGTAAAGCACCGCAACGTACCTGGGTAGTCAAAGCCGATGGCACCGGCCTGCGCCCGTTATATCCCGAGGCGCCTTATGAGTGGGTAACGCATGAAGCAGTCATTACCAAGGATGAGGCGGCTATTGCGATATTGTGCCATCGTCGTCCCGGCACGGGTGTAGATACACCGGATGACTGGGGGCCATCGGGTACCGGCGAGCATCCGACCGGAGTTGGTATCGTAAACCTGCGCACCCGTGAAATGCGAATCGCCGGACAGGTTCCAATCGGAGACCCCGGCCGATCAGTCTGGCATGTCCATGGTTCGCCGGACGGTCGTTGGGCTGTAGCGGACGATTTCCGATACCGCCTCTGGATAATCGATCGCAAATCGGGGGAGATGGCCTTGCTTGCCGATCTCGGTCACAGGAGAGGCTCAGACCATATTCACCCGACTTTCAATGAAGACGGCACTAAGATAGAGATACAAACCGCCATGTTGTCCGAAGACGGTCGTTCATTGAACATATGTATTGTCCCTGTGCCGGAGTCCTGGCTTGCTCGCACATACCCTAAAAGGATCATGCAATAAAAAGCTGGCTACAGTAATACCTGTTGCGTAGCCGGTAACACAAAAATATTAGGAGTTTTTTATATCTTTGTCAGTATTTTAACTGATCTTCTTTTTTTACCTCGACCTGAACGATTGTCTTTGTTTGCTTATTACGCAAACCATGAGCCTTAGCGTGTGCCGGAGGTCCATATCCAGGTTTTTGATACACGTTAACAGTCTCGCAGGATGTAAGTAAAATCAATAAAGAGCCCAAAACCGTTATTAGTATGCAAATATTAATCTTTTTCATAAGAATCTCTCCCCTTTTATTTTATACCCTTTTAAATTATAAATAATAAACCGACCGGACAAAAACCTTAATTCTTCGTAATAAAAGAAAAAAAATCTTCAGGATCCAATATGTTGACATTATCTGTGAATTTTGTATGTTATCGATATAAAATTGTTCATTAGAAGAGCATTCTAACAAAATCGGCAGATTTTTGGGGTGCATTGAGATTGTAGCGGTTAGCGAACGAAATATTGTTATCAACCATATTTATTGTAATTTAATGAACATAGTGAAGAATCAGAATTAATCAATTAAATGAATCTGCTTAAAATTAAACTTATCAAGGCATTATTCAAAGCGAGTTGGTTTCCGATCATACCGCAATTTGCTATGCTGACTGTTTTTGTACTGCTTATTATCGGAGGCCTCGGAGTGACAACGGATGATCCGGTACTTGCCGGTTGGCTTCGAGATACAAACCTCTCAAATTTAATAGTTTGGTCCTACTGGTGGCCCATTATAATCATTGCCGCCATCGTTTTCGGTCGTTTATGGTGTACCGTTTGCCCCGTGGAGCTTATTACATACTGGGCGTCAAGAATCGGACTCAGACTAAAAGTGCCTCACCTTCTCAAGAGCGGCTGGATCGTGACTATTTTCTACACACTCATTTGGATTATCGGAGTGCACACTCTGGCCATAAACCGAATTCCTCATCAAATGGCACTTTATTTGTTATTCCTGATGATTCTGGCGATAGACATTTCCCTGATATTCCATAAGCGGGCGTTTTGCAGTTACGTATGCCCGGTAGGGCACTTGCTCGGTTTGTATGCCCTTATTTCGCCGTTTGAATGGCGGGCCGACGATCCATCCATCTGTAAAAGTTGTAAAACGAAAGATTGTGTTGTAAAGAAAAATCATTATCGACTAATTCGCCGTTCATGCACGAGCAATCTCTATCCGGCTACGATTAATGACAATCGTGATTGCTTGTTGTGCTCGCAGTGTTTGAAAACCTGCCCCTATGAGAACATCCGATTCTCCGCCCGGCGGCCGTTCGCCGATTTTTTCACCGGCGTTAATTTGCGGCCCGCCGAGGTCGGCTTCATCCTGTTGGTGGGTGCATTTGTAGTCTTTGAGATTCTCTCGGAATGGTCGGTTTCATTCGAAATTATGATGTGGTTGCCTTATCTTTTTACAGATGCTATCGGAATAACAGGCACGTTAGCCAACTTTGTTTCTGCGACTATTATGTTTGTCGTGGTGCCCATCCTCGTGTTATTGGTTGTTGCCGCTCTGGCTAAGTTGGCATCCGGCCGGAAGGCGGCACCTTTCGGGATGACTGTAAAGACATTTGCTCTGCTCTTGCTTCCTACGATTGCAGGTGCTCATATTATCAAATCCATACTCAAGATGTCCTCGCGAGTTCCTTACTGGCGGAGTGCCCTAATTGATCCGAAGGGGATTGAGACGGCACAGAAAATAGCTGCCGGGACGCTTGTGCCGGATAAATCTGTGACTGATACTCTCACTCCGGCAGTTGGTTTTACATCAGCGGCTGTGTTGCTTATTGCCCTGACAGTAACTATGCTGATTTTACGCCGGTCTGTAGTGGTGCGGAAAAACAGTCTCGGTGTCAAAATCATTCTGCTTCTGGGTGTTCTGGCATATTGGGCTATTTTCGGCCTGACAATTTTCAAATGGAGATTTGGATAACAGTATAAGATTTTTTTGTATAAAATTTAAAAAAATCTGGCTATCTGTTACAAAATTTGTTATAATTACGCCGCTTAAGTCTAATAAAGACAAACCAATATTTTTATAAAATTAAGGTAAATATTGGATATGCCGACCAAAACAAGAATCATCATCGTTAGTATGCTCATCCTGCTTGGTGGAGCTTTGTTCTCCTTTTGCCTGTTTATTCATCCGACAGAGATTACGGCTCAGGCGCAAGACAATTCGACGGTAATTGCCGAATCAGAATCGGCAACTGTCGAGGCGGCTTCGGCAGAGACAAAAGAGCAGGATAAATCAGAGCAGAATAACCAAAGCCGTTCCGAAAGCAGGCCCCGTCCCAGATCCGGCGCTATATGATAAGTTTAAAACAGACCATGGTGGCCATGGTCATAAAACTTATAAGCGGGTAATTTAACATCGGAGAATGGCCGGTTTGTTTATTGAAATACAGGCGAATTTTGGGTGATTTTGATTTTGCAGGGGAGAGCGTCATTTTCGACTAATCTTGTTGTGATCGAAGATTAGTCCGGATTTTTGTATTCGACATTTGTCGATTGCGGATTCGCTGACATCAAAATTTCATCATGAAAAAAAATCGATTATAGATTTCTCAGAATGTAGCCAGGTCGTATTCAAGCTCAAATCTCATTTTGTGTTCGGCCTCCTGCCTGGCCAGTAAAACGAAAACATCTCGAATTTCCCGTGTTTGTGCCGCTATTGCAAGAGCAGTGTAAAGCCTGCGTGCCGCTTCCTCCTTTTTCATTCCAATTATAAGCAAGTCAACGTAATCCATCTTAGCGTCAGGCTCGACGCTATCTACACGGTCTGTAATGCCGAGGTCACCGACCTCTTCCTCGTCTATGGTAATTCCGGCGATTTTCATTGCCTCTAATTGAGTTTTATGTCCAAGCTCCTGTAAAGCCAAACCGGAAAGCATTTCCGCCATTTCCGGTCTCTCTACAAAATCCGCCAGCATCTTATAGAAATTATAGGATTCGATCTCCGCGTTTATTGCGAAATCCATAATTTCATCAAAAGATTTAAAAGCCTTCATCCGGCGAATCCTCGACTCATTGCTAATGCTCTCGCATCGGCATAAGACTTAACTTTGTAATGTTATTCGCATGATGAATGATTATAGCACTACTGTCGGATCAGGGCAACAGTACCATAATCCTTAAGCAAGTAAATTTGCTTAGACTCGGATTTATGCTTGTTGCCTAAAACTGTTACGACTTTTCAATGGAGATTACAATTTTGTGATGAGCCGAGATTCTATAATGCCGGCTTTTTTCGAATTTATCAAGTTTCCAAAAAAAAAACGACCAATAAGCATTTTCATAGAATCGGCAAAAAAATAGGCAGCCGAGTTTAATAATGGTTGAATTTCTAAAAACTGGGCCGCTAATATATATTGTTTGCTTGAGTTAAAACTGTAATATATGATACTATAAAACGAGCTAAATATGTGTACTATTTGAATTTAATTATATTTTTGATAAACAAATAAACTGATATTTAAGATTATTAAAAAGAAAGCTTGTGTGAGAAAGAAAATGACAAAAAAATTAATAACGGCAATTTCGGATAAAAATCGTTTTGGCAAATATTTATTCGGATTACTATTGTTTTTATGGATGATAGCCGATGCCGGAGCCGGAGCATTCGATGAATCAAAAAGCATCGATGCGCAGGCGTTCGCGGAGCCCCCGAAAGGTTGCAGGCAGCACGCATGGCTGACGTATGACCTGTCACGAGCTACTGAAGAGAATATGACCAGGCAGGTGCGGCGCTGGGCGGAGCAGGATACCACAGGAGGCTTTTATCTTGGTATGGGACCGGGCAGTACAAAGGGATTGTCGGATGAATATCTGAAGGGATCCGGCAGAGAACGCCAGGACGATCGCGGTATTACTTTTTTGAGCAAAGAGTATTTTGATTTGTATGCCAGGATTATCGAGGCGGGTCTTGAAAACGGAAATCCGCCGATAGTATTTTACGACGAGGTAGGTTATCCAAGCGGCATGGCCGGAGGCATTTTATACTCACAGTACCCCCAATTCGGGGCTAAGAGTCTGGAAAAAATCGAAAAAGATATCACCGGCCCGGCACAGGTAGAACTTCAGATACCTGATGGTATCATAGTGGGGGCTGTGATGATGCACCTGGACGGCAGGGAGCTGGTCGATATTAGTAATAAAATCGAAGGCAAGCAACTGAGGTGCGAAGTGCCGGACGGTCGCTGGAAGGTGATGGGATTTTACCTCGATCCGAAGGCGTCACTCGGTCAGGGACGCAAGAGCGGTTATGTGGATTACCTTGATGCCGAAGCGGTGAAAAAGTATATCGAGCTTTGCTATCAGGCGCATTACGATAATCTGAAGAAATATTTCGGAAGCGTTCTTCAAATTACACATTATGACGAGCCGGCAATGCACGTTGCAAATGGAAAGATGTGGACGCCTAAATTTAACGAAAACTTCCAGAAGCATTACGGTTTCAGTCCGATGAAATATTATCCGGCGCTTTGGTACGATATTGGGCCGGATACCGCCGCTATTCGCAACCTGCTTTGGGGATTTCGGGCAAAGCTCTTTTCCGAGAGTTATATTAAGCAGTTAGACGACTGGTGCCGGGCACACAATATAATGCTAAGCGGCCATTTTGATCAGGAGGAAATCGACAATCCCGTACCGGTCAACGGTGACCTGATGCTCATGTTCAAGCACCAGGAAGTGCCGGCGATAGACGATATTTGGTGGTGGGGCAGAACAAACCGTGCCTATAAGCTGGTCAGCTCGTCGGGGCACAACTGGGACAAACCGTTATTTATGGCGGAAACGTACGCCGGTTATCGTGATAATATGAGTCCCGAAATCGTGTATAAAGTCGCCGTGGATCAGGCAACTATGGGGGCTAATTTTCAGGTTGGCGCGCTGCCGCGTGACAAGACGCCCGAGAGCGACCGGCTGATCGGACGTTTATGCTACATGTTGCAGCACGGCCGGCATGTGGCCGACGTGGCGATATTATATCCGATATCTTCATTACAGGCGGCTTATTGTTTCGGTGATTGGGGAGATGCGCCGCGAGCCGGTGCAATGGAAGTGGCATACGCTCGCGAAGGCGGCATCGTTCCTCCGGAGATAGATTACATCGATTTAGGTGAGCTGATTTTCCGCGGACTGCGGCAGGATTTTACCTTTCTGCACCCGCAGGTACTACAGGAACGTTGTATACTCGAAGGCAAGAAATTAATACTGAACAATAAAGTCAATCGGGAAGAATATTCCGTCCTGATTATCCCCGGAGGAAAAATACTGTCGCTCGAGACGGCACGAAAAATCAAGGCTTTTTACGATGCGGGCGGAACTGTCATTGCAACCAGGACACTCGCGAATAAATCTGCCGAATTGGGAAAAGATACCGAAGTTAAGCGGATTATAGGAGAAATCTTCGGTGTGCTTGACGACAAGCCTGTCACCGCGCGATTCGAGCGGAGGCTCGATGAGTTTATGGTATATTTCGTAAACAGCAACAATGCGGGAGGTCGTGCTTATTTTCTGCCGGATTACACACCGGAAATGATACAGGCTGTTATGCAGGAGGCAGTGCCTGTCTGGGATGTATCTATACAGGAACCGATGCGGCAGGTTAAAATGGGCCGCAGTTACGATGGCTCGCTTACGTATATTCACAAGGTCAAAGATGGACGTAATATCTATCTGTTCTCCAATTCTTCGGACAAACAGATTGACACGAAAGTTATTCTTCGCGGCTCGATGGATCTCGAAATATGGGATCCTATGAACGGCGAGAAGCGGCCAATCGAGCAGACACATTCGAAAAGTAAAAACGGCCTCGATCTGACTACTGTGCCGCTAAAGCTTAATCCAATCAGTGCCTTGTTCTATGTACAAAAGTCATAAATATTTTAATTTCTTGATTCGGATAGTGAAATACTATGTTTACGAAAAAACTAATTATCATATCTCTGGCATTAGCGCTATCGACGTCATTTTCTCTCGCCCAGAACAATAAACGAATATCCAACTCGGTCTTCGATATTCTTTATTCGGACGAGGGTATCACCAGCCTCAAGCGGGTTAACGACCTACATGACACAAACTACATTGCGGCAGACAACGCGTTGGGGTCTCTGATTGTTCGTTATCGAATCATAAATGAAAATGAATGGCGTGAGGCAAGCGAAATAATGCCCGCTGTCGAGCAAGCCGACAATCAAATAAGTTATACTCTGGGTAAGTTGATGCCGACACTTACCGAAAAGAGCACTGTATCATCGTCAAGTGAATCCGGCAATCTCCGCGCGCTTAATGATGGTCGCATACCTTTTGCCGGACGTTTCCAACGCCGTCAACAGACGCCGGTATTTACTATGCAGTCGTCAAACGATGAGCCGCGGTGGGTACAATATAATTTCCCTGAAATGACAGAAGTCGAGACATCTCAGGTCTATTTTATTACCGGCGAAAATGAAGATTCTCCGCAACTGCCCAAATCATGGCGCCTGCTTTACCGTGACGGCAGCGATTGGAAACCTGTCAGCGCAACGTCGGCATACGAGCTGCAAGCCAACAGATTCAACGCAGTGAATTTTTCACCTGTTCGCACCGGCGCGATGCGGCTTGAGGTCGAATGTGACGGCGACTCAAGAGTTGACATAGCCGAATGGCGCGTCGGACCTGCTCGCAACGTCGAATCAATTGAAGACCTCGAAGTCAATGAACGTTTTAAGCTTAACGGCGATAGCTTCGACTGGACGATTACGCTCGCGAACAACAGCGAACAGGGTATTGAAGTAGGTGACCTTGCCGTGCCGATGCGTTTTTCCGAACGTACTCCTCGCAACCGTGGCGACATTTATACTCAAAAACTTCTGCGACACAGCTATATTGCGGGCTATGGCTCGTGGATTTTCTGGCACAGGGCCAATGTTGTCGGCCCGTTTCTGGTCATGACAACCGGCGATTCAACGAATTTCGAGTATTTCGATAATTCCGGCGGGGCGTTCACGCCTTATATCCACGCAACCGTAGCCAGTGAGGCACCTATTGCCCGTGCCCGGGCTTTTGGCCGTAAACAGCCCTGGCGTTTGCCGCTTACGGCGTTGTTACTTGCGCCCAAAGGACAAGGTGGTGACAGTATAAATTATTCCTTCAAATTTCAATTTGCGCCCGATTTTGACGGTGTACGCGATGTATTTTATGCCGAAAATCTTTTCGATACGAATATTTTGCCGGGTATGGCTTTACCGGCCGACCTTCCGGCTATGATTTCGCTTCGTACAAAAGTTGATATTGACGCAATCGAACCGGAATTTGCCGCTGATACTAATATCGAGTATCTCGGACAGCGAGGCACCGATAATCACGTTTATAAAGTTAACTTCAAAAAGCTCGGCGAAAACATGCTCACGGTCAGATACGGCGGCAAATACTGGATGTCGCTTGAGTTCTTCGTTATGGAGCCGCTGGAAACAGTTATCAAGAAACGCTCCCGATTCCTTGTTACACACATGCAGCACAGCGATCCCAATAAGCCCTGGTATGGAGCATACGGCGATTGGGATCAGGTAAATAAAGTTCTGCGAAATCCCGAGGATCGCGATGGCATGCGCCCATGGCTGATAGATTCCAGCGACGACGCCGGAAACGCGCGCCCCGCATTTATAGCGGCGAAAAACGTTTTCTTCCCCGAACAGGAAGAGATTGTAAGCCTGGAACGTTATGTCCGTTATTACCTGTGGAACGACCTAAAAGACGGTAAAGGCGGGATGCAGATGACGGAAAACGAGAAGTATCCGTACGGCATATACGGAACCTTCGACAACTGGTGGGGACATCGCGTCAGCGACGACCCCGGCCGCAACGGACAAGCGCACCTTTGGCGCATATACGATTACCCGCATATTATCCATTTGTATTACCGAATGTATCAAATCGGCAAATTTTATCCCGAAATGGTGAAATATAAAAATGCCGGAGAATATCTCGAACTGGCCTATCGGACTGCCAAAGCCTACTGGGAAGTGCCGAAACAAATCGAGGGCTGGTCGGCCAACTCGGTGGGAACAATGAATGAAGCGTTCCTTCCGGAACTCATCGAGGCTTTGGCAAAAGAGGGCAAACAGGAATGGTCGGATACTATCCGCGCGTATTGGGAGAGCAAAGTGGCGCGTTTCGTACTGCAGACGCCTAACCTCTACGGCTCGGAATTTTCTTTCGACTCGACGGGTTTCGAATCAACACAGGCTTTTGCCGGATATGCAGTGAATAACGTTGAAATTAATCGCGTGAAACCACCGACAACCGATTATGGAATCAGAAGACAAACACCGGCAAAATTCAGCGATATCACGCCGGAGGCCGCGAAGGAATTTCAGGAATTTCAAATGCGGCTAAATGTCGGCGACCGGGGCTGGCTCGAAACAACCTATTATCAACTTGGTACTGACTATCGCGGTTCGACGTCATATCTGCTCAGCTATATGTCGCATCTCGGCGGCTGGGGCGTGCTCGACCACGGTTTGTACTTCGCCGAAAATCCGACAAATTACCTGAGACTCGGTTATGCATCGAGTCTTAGCGCCTGGTCGCTGGTAAATTCCGGTACAGCTGAAAGCGGCTACGGCGATTGGTATCCCGATAAGGAAAATGACGGTGCAACCGGAGGTGGTTTTGTTCCCGAGGCATGGGGACGCGGCTGGATCGGTAAACAGATGCCGCGAGGCGCCTGGTATTACAGTGCCGAGGAAGATGTCGGCTATGTCGGCGCTCTGCGAACTCACGCCACGATTCTTACATACGATCCGCTGTTCGGCCATTATGTCTATGGCGGTATTCTCGAACGTAAGAAAGATGCCGTCGAAGTTATATCTCGCGACGGATTGCGTACAAGATTTCATGTAATCCGCAACGAACAGCGGTTTCACATGATCCTGGATCGCGACGGTTACTCACAAGCACAACCGATTACAGTCAGTGACGACCTTGGCCGTATCGACTTTACACTCGAAAATCGCTCGGGACATGCCCATAATTCCGGTTTAAAGCTTGCCGGATTACCCGAAGGAGATTATAGAGTGCTTCTGGACGAGCGCACGATTGCATCGATTAATGGAGGAGCGACCGAACAGCTAATCATTCTCCCTGTCGGCGACGATGCCGCCAGCCGTATTTCAATCATGAGAACGAATAGAACGGCAGAAAATCGATGACGGCTGCTGATAAGGTATATGGATTCTAGTGAGGTCCCCATTGCTCGGGTATCTGCGCTCCGCCCGGCCGGTGATAACAGCTATTAATTGTAAACGTGCCTCAATACATTTATAAGGGCGGCTATTATCAGTTCGACTCCGAGAAATAATGCAATTGTCGGACCGATTGAAAAATCGAGGAAATAGGCAAAAATCAGGCCTCCGAACGAAGCTGTAATTGCCGCAGTCCAAATAACGACGAGTCTTATGGGTAATTTTGCATTAAGGCCAGCCGATATCGTGGCCGGTATTATCAGGTAGGCAAAAACCAAAACAACTCCGCTGATTCTAACCGATAGAACAATCACTATGCCCAGAAGCAGATAGAAAATAAAATCCCAGAATATTAATCCGTCTTTTTTGTCCGGATTTTGCTGATAATTATTCGATATCCCGGTAACGGATTTTCGAACACAATATAAACACAATCCAATTGCGGTAAAAACTATAAAACATGTAATTATCTGCCGCCAATTCGTCCAGAGAACACTGCCGGATAACATGTGTTGAACGTGTATGTGCCCGCCGGGTGCGACACCGACCAAAAAAAGAGCGGCTGCGGCGGCAATCGCATAAGAAATACCTATAATCGCTTCGAGCGATATCTGGAATATCCTGCCGCGTACGCAAGCGTAAAAAGCCGCCGCAATTAAAACACATCCGAAGGAGCATAGATATACCGTGAGTGAGTCACCATGAACATCAAATGCTATATGAGCGACAATAGAACCTACTGCGGCTATTTGTGCCAGAGCGATATCGATGAAAATAACCTCTCTTTTTAGCACATGTGTGCCGAAATAGCCGAGTATTAGACCCATCAAAATGCAGGCCAGAAAAGGCAGGCCGAGAACTTGAATTATTTCAGGCATTGTTCAGCTCCTTTCACACACCGGGTGTCCTTAAGGAAATCATCCAGCGAACGGCTATAGAAGCGATAAAAAACAGACCAAGTGACAAAACCAGACTGGGACCGTAGGGCAAATTGAAAAAGTAGGACGAGCACAGCCCTATAAGGCAGGCCGTGAAACCTACTGACCAGCCGATAAGCACGCCGCCGATCCACTTTTTAGTAAACATAACTGCAATTGCCGCCGGTATCATTAAAAAGGCGTAAGCCAGAAGCACCCCGGCAATTGGAACAATCAGAACCGTTATTATCCCCTGGGTTACAAACAGCAAAAAATCCCAGAGCTTTTCTGATGCTAATCCGGCGGGATTTTCCGCCAACTCAATAAATTTGTGTCGAAATTTATAATGGAAGACCAGCAGCAGGATATACACAACAGCCGTGACGCTAACCAAAGGCCACCTCACCCAGAGCATGGAGCCGGCGAGCGTTTTGCTTACGTATGTTTCACCGCCGGGCAGCTTATCGCCCAAAAGAAGCGAAGCGACCAGAGCCATTGCATACATAATGCCGATAACCGCCTCGCGGGGTACGGTTTTGCCCGCCGGTTTAATCAAAGTAAGCAGCAGCGCTCCAAAAAGCACAGCGGCCAAAGAGGAAAAATACGACTGGAACGTGCCGTATTCTATTCCGAGGGCAATGCCGGCAAGCGCACCAAACGCCGCGAGCTGGTCCAGCACCAAATCGGAAAATATCAGCGTTCGCCTGATGATATGCAGGCCTATATATGTATGCAAAACCAGCACTATCGCCAGTAGAACCGCCTGAACCGAAAAAAATCTGACTACTTCAGAAAACATAATTTTTTCCCAATCATTGTTCTTTCAAAATTCCTTTTTTCGCCGCAGCTTTTAAGAGTCCGTCGATCCAGTAATCCACGAGTTTGAAATAATCATCCGTGCTTTCGGCCCCGCCAACGTATAAAGGTACGATAACCGCTTCAGCGTCTGTTCTGGCGGCTACTGTTTTTATCTTTTGCTCGTCGAAGTAATTGGCGGCTAAAATTATTCCGATATTTCTTTCCTTCATCAGATTAATCAGGCCGGTTACGTGTTTCGGCGATGGTGGTATGCCGGGCTTGGGCTCGACCGTCCCGGCCTCTTCAAGTCCGAAAAGTTTGACGAAATAAACCCAGTTCTTATGGTAAGTGACAATCGGGGTGCCTCTGAGCGGAAGCATTTTTTTCATCCAGCCGCCGAGATGCTCAATCAAAGGTTTGTCCTCGAATGTCTTTTCCTTCAAAAATGGTATGAGCCTGTCCTGTTCGGCAAGACTGCAAAGAGTGTCGCCACCCAACATTTCCACAAGCTCGTCGCCGAACAGGCGTTCATCGATTTCACTGTTCAGCTTTTCGAGATTTTTACGGTACAGTTCTTCGTTCACTGGATTATTTTTAATCAGACCGGCGGCAATATTGCGAGCCGCCACCTTCATATTAATGGGGCTGCACGTGACGTGCGGATTACCGTAAATATGGACGCCGCCTTCGGCTCTTGACATTGTTTTGGGTTTTTCCAGCAAATTCATGCCTGCCGAAGCGGAGACATAACCGGGCCGGCCGCTTCTGATTTTTTCGTTGCCGGAATTGTCTATCACGGTCTGTACCCATAATTCCAGATCCAAACCCGTGGCAACCAGCATATCGGCTTTTCGAATGGCCGTAGCGAAAGACGGCTTAGGCCGGATAAAATGCGCATCCTGATCACCTCTTACAATTGCTTTGACAGTAACCGCGTCGGCCCCGATGTATTTGGTTAAGAAAGCATAGTCGGGAAGGGTAGTTACGACGTAGGGTTTTGTGGATTGCCACCCCAAAAGAGGATTCGCCGTTACGGAAAAAAAAGCTATCGTCAATATAAACACTATCTTTTTCATGATTATTTTGCTCCTTTCTATCAGTAACGTTCGTGCTTGTGTGGACCGGCGGAGAATATCATCTGAAGCCAGAGGACATGCTCGGGTGTTTCGATACCTTTGCCGTTGCCGTAGTCATACTCCATTCTGAATTTTACAAACGGGCTTTGCCACACTGTCACATAAGGTCCGACCTGACAGATGTGCGGGCGGTCTGATGTAACCGCTAAAGGCGATAACGACAGATCGCTCGATAGGTTTGCATAGTCTTTGGCATCCGGCTCGTAGAAGTCACCTCTGATACCGATATCGACGGTTCGGGATATTTTCGTTTGTAGATAGCTGTAAAGCCCCCACGAATCTATACTGTCGGAGCCGGAGCCGTCGGGAGCCTGTATATTTTTATTCAGCCAGTACAGCTCGTTTCGCCATTCGAGGTTTCGATATCGCATCTTTTCCGTCGGTTCCCACAAAATCGAAAAATCCACTCCGAAAACAGTGGTTATTTTTCTGTCGTCACGGGTAGTTCCGCCGAAAATGTCCCATTTGTCATTCCAGCCGGCCAATCCCGACAAGCCCCATTCCATATAGGTATCTTTCGAGAGATCTCGATAATTTTTATAGTGGGCGAGGAGACTGAGCATGTTACCGGTATTTCCGCCGAACAACCGGCTGTTCGAGCCGTCAGTGACCTGGAAGGTCAGTTGCTGGGATGTCTCTCCGGCGGGGGGCATGAGCCAGTCTAAAGAGATGCCGCTCTGGTTTAATCCGCCTTCGCCGAAGATTTGGCGAAGCGCCAGCGGAAAGTCCACCTGATCCAGTCCGTGCTTGTGCCATCGGTTAACGACACCGAATTGTTGCCGGAATTTACCTAACGTCAGGTTCAAGTCGTCGCGAATATTATATAGTGTCACGTATGCTTCGCCAAGCTCGGTTTCATCTTCGTGAAATTCCAGCGCACCTTTAAATCGCGTATAGGGATCGAGCCATGATTCAGCGTGTATCCCCAGATTGCGAAAGATGAAATCGTTATGTTGTTCGGTCGTTCTGTCTTTTCTGGTCGAAAAGAGAAAGTCTCCGGTGACACTGATTTCAGGATTTAATGCCTGAAGATTAAGGCCGCCGGATTTGAATGCGGTATCTTTTGCTGAATTTTCGGACAGTTTATCTTTTGCCGCTTCGGCTTTAGCAGATTCTCTTAACGCGGCAAGCTCATCTTTCGCCGCTTTCTCAGTCGAACGACCGGCAAGCTCATCGAGCTGCTGTTTCAAGCTGTTTATCTCGGAATCGTGCTTTTTCCGCATTTGATCAATCTGCCGGTGAAGCTCCGAAATACCGGTGTTCGGATCCTGAATATTGCTCGAACCACCGTCTTTGCCTTCTGCAACGGCAGAATTTCCGAGCACAATCAAAGTAAATAGTATCGTTGATAAAACTATTTTTCTACGCATCTTATGCTCCTTGAAATGCATTTGTGCCGACATATTTTCTCTTCAGGTCCGGCAAAAATATGGCATGTCCGACGAACCTGAAGCGTTTGAAAATGTGTGTTTTTGTATTTAAGAAGCTAACGGAGGCGGCCGTGTAATATAGGCTTTAAGGCAAAAGAATATCGGTGAACCTGGGTTTGGACGCTCTAAATTTCGACTCGTAAACTCTATACGGGCAATTATTGCATATGTGCCTGGAACAAACTTGTCACCTGCGGCGAAAAAATGTTTGCAGACAGTGCAATTTTCAGAATCGTGGTGGTCGCCATGGCCGCAATTAAACAGATGTAATTGCATCGTAATCCCGGTGACCATTGATATGAAGCAGATTATCCCGATTGCAAGAACGACTATTCGAGCTGCAAAAAGCGGCTTTGTTCTGTTTCGTTCACTTGACTTTTTTGTCTGATAAAACATTTTATGCTATACACAATCTGGACATAGGCCTTCAAGGTGAACTTTTTGACGTTTTATTATAAAACCCTTGTGAGGGCTTTCCGCCATCGGCAGCGATATTTCCATCAGGCAGTGCGTGCTGCCACAGCTTGTGCATGTAAAATGAGGATGACATTGTCTGTCTGTACAGTGATGGGCAAGCTCGAAATGCGATGCTCTTTTATCGACATAAGCCTTATGCACCAATCCGACCTTGACCAGAGTCTCGATTATTCGGTATATTGTAACTTTGTCGAAATGTTTTTTGCCGCAGCGATGTGCAATCTGTTCCTGGCTTAATGGACGGCCCGCTTTAAGCAAAACTTTGACAATAGTCACTCTGTGTTTGGTGCGGTAAAGATTTGCCACCTTTAACATTTCAGCGGCTTTTATATCGAGGTCGGCCATTGTTGTTATCTTTCTATATATTAATGGTGATGGTGCGGCAATTCCTCGCCCGGTTTAACGAATAATAACGGGAAAACAATATCGCTGATACAGCAGGGCAGCCAAACAGCTAAAAATAAGAACCCGAAGCTTCCTGCGATTTTTAACACTGTGACACCGCCCATCGCCATAAGCATATGAAACGAAGAGGCCCAGGTGCTGAGCAAGACATGACCGGCATGAGGAAATTTTGTCTTTGGTCTGAAATATCCGATCAACACACCAATAATCGCGGCCGGCACAACTATATACCATCCCTCGATAAATCCGATATGTGCCTGCTCGGCGAAACCAGTATGTTCGTGGGCGTGTGTCTCTACGTGCATGCCCAAACTCAATTCACCGATGTACGGAATTAAGGAATCACTGAGGGTTCCGATGCCGATTGAGCCGAGAAAACCGACTAAAAAAATGGTCGGAATTCTGCCTTTTCGGTTGTAATGCTGGAATATCGAAGTAGTTACAATAGCGCTTAGTAAAACATGTGCCGGGTGGAATACATAAAATATTTTAAGGCTGATATCATGCGCCAGGTTGCGGAAAATCAACATACAAATAATGCCGGTAAAGGCCCCGAAAAAAGTGAACGGAGAGTGGTTCTTTAGCTCGGTTAGTATTGTCGTCAATTTTTGTTTCATTCTATCCATATACGGAATCCGGAAATTTACATAAATTATCTTTTTTGTTTAATACGGGAGGTATAAAAATAGCAAATATGCAACTAAGTTGCAAATAATTTCTTAAAAAAAATTTTTCTTATAAGAAGGATGGTTACTACAGTTTGTATCCGGGGCCGAAAATAATTGCAAATTTCTGCCGGATATGTGAAGATACATTTGTTTTTAGATATTCGGATAAAAAGGGCGTTGCTTTAATATGCCGGATGCTATGCTGAAGATGTAATAGAAGAAAAAGATGAGAGTTTTAGAGTCGATATCTGAGCTGAAAAAAGTAAAATCAGGTTGCGTTTTGACTATCGGCAATTTCGACGGCGTACACTACGGACATCAGGAGATTTTATCCGCCGCTAAAAAAATTTCGGAAAAATACCGCGCTGAGTGTATCGCTATGACTTTCGAGCCACATCCGGTTGCAATTTTATACCCTGAGAAAGCTCCCGGTGTTTTAACTGCCCCGGATGTTAAAAAATATTTGCTGGCGCAGTGCGGCATAGATTCTCTGATTGTATTAAAAGATAGCAAATCACTCTTAAACCTGACGCCCGAAGATTTTATAGATAAATTCATCGTGGAAAATATTCATCCGTGTGCGGTTGTTGAGGGGGACGATTTCAATTTCGGCGCGAAACGGGCCGGTAACATCGACACACTCAAAAAATTAGGTACGAAACATGGTTTTGATGTCTCGGTAGTGGAAGCGAAACAAATTACGCTTTCAACCGGCCAGGTTGTCCGAGTTTCGAGTACTATGATTCGCTATATGCTCGAAAGCGGCCACGTCACCGACGCCGCTGCCGCCTTAGGCAGGCCGTATCGGTTGGTGGGAGAAATCATTCCCGGCAGGGGAATCGGCAGAAAATTAGGTTTTCCTACGTTAAACATGAAAAGATCCAGGCAGGTTATCCCCGCCGAGGGCGTTTATGCCGGCTTTGTAAGATTAGGACAGACTATCGAAGAGCTTCTTTCTTCCGAAGAAAAGATTGCGGCTGCTTATAGTATCGGTCAGGCGAGAACTTACGGTGATGAATTTCCCCTGCTTATAGAGGCACATTTACTTAAGGACAATATAGGCGAGCCGGCAGGCAAGTTATTGGCAATGGATTTTGTCGAACGAATTCGCAGCCAGCACAAATTCAAAAACCCGGAAGAACTCTCCGCACAAATTGCAAAAGACTGCCGGAAAGCAAAAGAGCTTTTATTCCCGGCAGAGCCGTAATATGCCGTCCTGAAGAAGACATATTGTTATCTAAAGTATGCAATTTAACCACGCCGATCATTTTTATTGAGTATGAGGGTGTAAATCATTCAGTTTGTTTAATTTTAGTAAATCGAGAACAAAACAGGAATTATCTGTGCCTCATGCAATCCTTCGACAAGCTCAATAATACCGACAATCCATATAAAACAAAGGGCATCAAAAAGATTCTTCCGAAAGATTTTTGGTTTTACGGTATATTCTTCCGGCTCCTTAAATTGAGCAATCGAAGGTATAAAACATGGTATTTTGTCGCAATATTGCTGGTACCGGTCTGCATGTAGAAGAGATAACCGCCTGTGCTCTCTCTTGATTACGTATGGATAGTAAATGGCAAAACCGATTAATATTAACAACGGGATAGTAAATGTCTCGGTTGTGAGGCCGGCTCCGAGGCCGCCAATCAGGCTGAAAAAATATAAAGGATTGCGGCACATTGAGTAAGGCCCGGTAGTTATCAGTGTTTTGGATTTATATCCTGAAATATATAGAGAACACCATAATCTGCCGACAGTCGCAATTCCAATAAGTACCGCACCGAGAAGAAATAAAATCGTGCTTATCACGCCTATGTTTTCCCATTTGCTGGTTGAAATAAATACCAGTATCGCCAGCGTTGCGACAAATATGCGTGAAAGCGTAATTCTCCACTTCCGAAAAACTTTTTCCGAGAACATTATATCGCCTTTTGTCAGTTAATGATATTTATTTGTTAATCTTTCAATAAATTCGAATAATTTGGATACATATAATCAGATTGTATTTTACCTGCAAGCACTCATTTCAATATTTTCTGGAATAAAATCACCTTTTCTCCTGGTGAAACAGGTAGATTCAATATCTTATTTTGTATGGATACCTTTATGATGTAATTTACATAAAAAAAGAGTTTTTAAGGACGGTTTATTGCCTGGGAGAGATTTTTCTGGTAAACTTCCCCGGTAAAGTTAAACGGTTTTGGTTTGAAACGTAAAATTCATGATATTGTTACGCAATTTTTATTGGAGGTCACTATGAAAAATCAGGATTTGAAGAACAAAGAAGTCGTTTTATCTTTTATGAGCAAAATTTTGCCGGTATTGTTCTTTATCGGTTTGCTTATTTTGTCCACGTCTTGCGCAACAACTGGTGTTGCCGCGACAGGCTGGGATCAGGTTCCGGAAATTTTGAGTAATATTAAACCGCCACAGTTCCCGGACAAGGATTTCAATATCACGGATTTCGGCGCGGTAGGGGATGGAAAGACGGAATGCACAGAAGCTTTCAAAAAAGCTATAACCGCCGCCAACCAGGCCGGCGGGGGACGGGTCGTCGTGCCTGCGGCAACTTTTTTCACCGGACCGATTCATCTGAAAAGCAATGTCAACCTGTATGTTTCCGAAGGGGCGGAGATTAAATTTTCCACCGATCCTAATGCCTACATGCCGGTTGTCTATACGAGGTTCGAGGGCGTCGAAGTAATGAACTTTTCGCCGCTTATATATGCCTATGAACAGGAAAACATCGCCGTCACCGGCAAAGGTACACTCGACGGACAGGGAAGCAACCAGAACTGGTGGGGGCGAATTCGGGCGCAGGGAGCGAACGTTAACGCCTCCCGCGAAATGGGCGAAGCCGGCGTGCCTGTGAAAGAGCGAATATTCGGTATCGGTAAAGAAATGAGACCGAATATGGTACAGCCCTACAAATGTAAAAATATTCTTATCGAAGGAGTGACATTCAAAAATTCGCCAATGTGGCACATTCACCCGGTACTTTCTCAGAACATTACGGTTCGAGACGTAAAAGTAATCGGCCACGGTCCCAACAACGACGGCTGCAATCCCGAATCGTGCAAAGACGTTCTGATAGAGGGATGCTATTTCGACACCGGCGACGATTGCATAGCAATTAAATCCGGCAGAAACAATGACGGCAGACGAGTTAACGTCCCAAGCGAGAATATCATTATCCGGAAATGCGAAATGAAAGACGGTCACGGCGGGGTGGTCATCGGCAGTGAGATGACCGGCGGGGCAAGGAATGTTTTCGCCGAGGATTGCAAAATGGACAGTCCGAATCTTGACAGGGCGCTTCGGATTAAGACAAACTCCGTACGTGGTGGATTCGTCGAGAACGTTTACATGCGAAACGTGACCGTCGGCCAGGTGGCCGAAGCTGTTCTCAGAATCAACTTTTACTACGGCGAACGCGATACCGGCACATTTACCCCGACCGTCAGGAACATTAATATGGAAAACGTCACCTGCAAAAAGAGCAGGTACGGACTGTATATAAACGGCTACGAGCGTTCGCCGATAACGGATGTCACTTTGAAAAACTGCACGTTCGACAACGTTGCAAACGGCAACAGAATCGAAGGTATCAAAAACCTTAATCTGGATAACGTAAAAATAAACGGCGAGCTTCAAAAATAGACCGGGCGGACACCTGATACTAAAAGAGCATGACAGACAACTATTACTTACAACAAGCGGTCGATTTGATTAACGAATCCGAAGAGATTTTGGTCACGACTCATACCAAGCCGGACGGAGACGCCCTCGGCTGCCTCGTGGCAATTTGTGAGACGCTCGGTGCCCTCGGCAAAAAAGTAAAACCATTGTTACTTTCGCCGGCGCCGGAATGGTATCGATTTCTTCTAACAGAAAATGTGCCGGTTCTCGATGAGGATTTTAAGCTCGATGAACTTAATGCAGGGCGGTTCGGCGAATTCGACCTGGTAATGATTCTCGATACCAACAGCCCCGGCCAGTTGCCGAAGTTCAGGGATTACCTGAAACAAAACAAAAAGCCGGTTCTGGTTATCGACCATCATCGTACTGCAGACGGTCTCGGCGCGGTCGAATTAGTCGAAGCAGACGCCGCCGCCACGGCGTTAGTCGTTCTCGAATTGCTCGATTACGCCGGATGGGAAATAACCGAGAAAATAGCCGAAGCCCTTTTCATTGCGATTGCCACCGATACCGGCTGGTTCCAGTTTAACAATACGAACGGCAGAGTTTTCTCCACCTGTGCCGAACTGATTGATATGGGAGTAAAGCCGACTGAGCTTTATCATAAGCTCTATGAAAATTTCTCACAATCACGCTTTATGCTGATGACCGCAATGCTCGATACATTAAAACTGCACCTTAGCGGCAGATTTGCATCGATGTATATAACCCGGCATGATTTTGAGAAGACAGGAGCAACATACGCCGACAGCGAAAATCTGATAAACGAATGCCGCCGGATAAACACGGTCGATACGACCGCGTTGTTTATCGAACTTGGCGACGGCCGAATCCGTTGCTCGCTGAGGAGTAAAGGGGCCGTCGATGTCGGTGAAATTGCCGCAGTATTCGGCGGCGGCGGGCACGCAATGGCTGCCGGTACTTTTGTGCCGGGACCAATCGAAAAGTCGCAAAACCTAATTTTTAAAGAGGTTTCGAAAAGATTTTCTGTTTAAAAACGAAACATGTAAAGTTCGACAAGGATATAGTTGAGTAACAGTTCAAAAAGAAAACCAACCCTAAGCTTCTCAAGAAGGGGGTAATTATGAAAAGACGAACGTTCCTGAAAGCCGTCGGAGGCGCAGCAGGAAGCTATTATCTTGGTTCACAGAAGCTTTTTGCCGCCGCCCTGACAAACTCAGAGAAAAAAACTACCGAAATGCCCAAGCGCACACTCGGCAAAACAGGCCACAAAATTTCGATCATCGGTTTTCCCGGATTGTTATTAGCCAAACAGAGCCAGGATGAAGACACAAAAGCGCTGCACGATGCATACGAGCAGGGCATCAATTATTTCGATGTCGCTCCCACATATAATAAAGGAAGATCTGAAATTAGTATGGGCATAGGTCTGCAGGGAATCGACCGAAGTAAAATCTTTATTTCCTGCAAAACGCAGATGAGAGACGCCGACGGCGCCCGCACGGAGCTTGAAAGGTCATTGACCAGACTCAAAACGGATTATTTTGATCTCTACCAGATGCACTGCATCACCAGGCCGGAAGAAGTCGAGCGCGCACTGGGACCCGGCGGAGCGATGGAAACATTTCTAAAGGCAAAGGAAGAAGGCAAGGTGCGGTACTTCGGCTTTTCGGCACATACGAGCAAAGGCGCCATTGCAGCTCTGAAGGGATTTAAGTTCGATACGGTAATGTTTCCGATTAATTTTATCGATTTTTTCCAGATGGATTTCGGCAAGACAATCCTGGAACTGGCAAAAGAACGGGGTATGGGTGTCATTGCAATCAAGGGCATGTACGGCGGCGCCTGGCCGCAGGGCGCCCAAAGAACTCGCGACAACTGGTATAATGCTCTGGAGAAAGACGAAGAGATAAATATGGCCATGCGTTTCACTTTGTCACAGGAGCCTGTAACAACTGCAATGCCGCCGGGATTCCTCGATCTGTTCTATAAGGCGATTCCGGTCGGCAAATCCTATAGCAAAATTACCGAACCTGAAATACAAAAACTCAGGGAGATAGCCAAGTCGGTTCCGTCGGTTTTTCGCAGGATGGAGGAACGCCTCGCTTCGGGCAGAGCCTCGCACGAACCTTTATACGCTGACAGCCCGCATCAGTGCTGCCCGTATTCCAAGGCATAAGGAAGAAATCTTATTTTACAATATTAGTTCAATCATCACCGAGATAATAAAAGATACATTCGACGAATAATTGATAATTTCCTGACTTTGTCAATAACTATATATAGAAGGATTTAATCACAAATTATTTATAAGAATATACGGGTGATTAAATATGTATTAATTATTTCGAGTTTATCGTTCAATCTAATCACAGTTCTTGAATCATAAGATTATCCAGCCATACAGTATCTTCTCCCGAACTGTAGGATCGATCTTTTGTATAAATCCACTCAAGAATTAATTGCTCAGATTCAACAAGAACAGGAAAAGTATATATGGTCCAATCCAATTCACCTGAGAACTCGGCGTTAATTACACCATTGGCGGAGAATGTCAGGACGTCAAACATATCCTCAGTAGACGTTTTAACTGCAAAGCTTACATTAAAAAATGTTCCAGCGGAACTGTCAATAATTACTCTGAAACCCGAACTTTGATTACCATCAATATCTCCAGATTCAATACTGTAATCTCCAGAATATGCTCGAGATGAAAGTTCCCAAGGAGTACCTATCCAGTCAGAAATAATTGTTTCAATATTAACCTGATTAGTTTCAAATCCTGTATTGATTATGTCTATCGGATCCTCTCCCTGAAACTCATATAATCGTATATCGTCGATATATAACATACCGCTCCCACCGTGTTGGGGATTGTCACGATTACCAACACCTATGAATAGACCCTTGATATCGACAAGAGTCACATCTGATTTAATGAAATCAACGAGGGGGATTCTCCACTCATTCCAATCATTAAATTGAGTCGCCTTAGGATCAGGATGATTTATAACAGACGCTTTGCCATTGCAATTGTATATACCAATATACAATTGCTCAGCGTTATTTGAGCTGTTATTTCCGTTATAACTGTTGATTGTAAAGGTATCCGGCAAATCCTCAATAAAACCATCGTCAGTCTTATTAGCACCTCTGAACCAAAGTGATAATACCTGAACGCCCTCACTAATCAAGTCACGAGACTTATCCCATGTTATACTCGTCTCCGAGTAATTCAAGCAGCCTGGTTTATCGTTGTTATAGAAGAATGGCATTGACTGGTTTCCACTGTTGGTGATATTTAATTCAACGTAAGGAGGATTGTCACGAAAACCTACGATGGCTCCTGTACCATTACCTGCATATGTATCGTTATTATACCCGTCAATCCAAGTATCAAATATTCGGTTCGGGAAATAGTCGGTATAGTTCTCGAAATTATCCACTGTAAGATAATCAGTTGCTATAAAGCACCAGACATCACCTTTATGCAATACCCCTCTTTTTGTAATCTCATCGATTCGCCAGAAATATGTTTGATCAAACTCAAGTGTATCCGGCACAATATAAACTTCGGCGTGTTGTTTGCCTCTATAGATGCTATCAAGATCCATTTCATTGGCATTAACCACAGCGTCATAACTATCACCCAAATAGACATTATGCGAATTAGTAAAATCTCCCGTTGTCCAGTGGAGGGTAGTGTTTTGCACAAATGCAGTAAAATTATCGGGAGGAATCGGTTCTGAGGCCTTCAGCTTCGGTTCGTAGACAATCTCATCAAAAACGTAACGATTGTCCATATTTGTACCACCCTCTACTCGGAATGTGTGACTTTGAGATAAAGTTTCTTCGACGGCAGCTTCAAAACTCCGCATTTGTTCATATCTTGTATGGCCGGGAAACCAGCGTTTGAACATGGGAATATTACGGTGACAATAATCGCCCCATGAACTAAATCCACCATTCCAGTATACATAATAATATTTAACGTATTCATGCTGGGCGGCATTCCATGCTAAATGTACCCAAAGTTCGCCATAAATATCATTAAGATTTTCTTCGGTTACTGTAAAGAATTCGTACGTTATTTCCAGATCTTGATACTCCAAAGATGCAAAGAGATTAAAAGTAATAAAAAAGACAAATAAAAGTGCGAATGGAATTCTGTTGAAAAAAGTATTCACCTTATCCCTCTCCAAATTTACAAAAACATTATCCAACACCTTATACGCTTATACATCCCATCTCGAAAATTATATTTTGATTTTAATTAATTTTCGCTCAAAAAGCAAAGAAAAAAAATGAGAACGATGATTTATAAAAAAGTACGCTCAACAACAAATCAAATATATTAATGTCATATCGCTCGAAAATATCGCTCAGTTAATATTTTTATTCCGGAAATATAAGTATATAGTAACTTTGCCTGTTCCTTTAATTCATTGTAAAATTGAAGAAATAAGCCACTGGCGGCAGAATTCCATCAAGTCGAGCACGTTAACTACGCCGTCATCGATTAAATCCGGTATAAGCGGGTTTTCGGTCATATGCCACTGCTCGGCGAGAATCCAGAAGTCTCGGAAGTTGACAATACCATCGTAATTAAAATCTGCCGAACCGATGAGCGAACAGATTTCGCCAAATACACCGAAACGCGAGCCGTCCTGCTCGTTACTTTGCCAGACAGTCACAAATCTGCCGCCGGATCCGGCTGCGATAGCGGGACGTCTTTGGTCGTCCTCAATATATGTATTGAGGCGGAATTCACCGCCAATTGGATTCCCGTAATTATCGAATCTCTGGCCGAATACGTCCCTTTCATTGACGTTGGGATCGCTCATGCTTTCCCAGACGATAACAAACTCACCGAAGTCATTCATCGCAATACGTGGATTTTGCTGTGCTTGCTCGAGTGTCGTATTTACGATAAACTGCTCGCCTAAAGCCGTGCCGTTAGGATCGAACAGCCGGGCATGAATGTCGTCCAATGAAGCGAGATTTGGATCGCCGTCCCATGTCACCACAAAACACCCGGTCTGATCCATAGCAATCGCGGGCCGAGCGATAGAATCGAAAGCGATTGTACTAACATAGATCGGTTCTGTTTTTGCCGAGCCGTCGAAATTATAAACTCTTGCTCTTATCGAGTTGGAGCTTTTATCAACCATCCAGACAACGGCAAAATTACCGTTAGGATCCATTGCTACATCCGGATAGCGGCAGGGTGACAATTCCTCATTTACGATAAATTCCTCACCGAATTTCCTGCCGGTCACATCATAACATTGACCGCATATCGTTCTGTCACCTTCTTCCGGAAAATCCACACTCTCCCAGATAATGACACATTCTCCGTTTTTGTTCATCGCTACCTGTGGACAAATATTTCTGCCGATAGTAGCGTCGTTTATTTGCACGTCATCTGTGACAGGAAAACCGTTCGGGTCGAACCATCTTGCGAAAATATCTTCCCTGTTTGGATCTGTTATCGATGGTCCCCGCCAGGTGACAACAGAACCGGCAGGGGAACCGATTGCCACAGCCGGTTCTGTTTGATTACCGGTTATGATTGTATTAACCTGAAATTCCTCTCCGGCGGGATTATGGTTCGGATCGAACCACTGGGCGAATATGCCATTGGAACTGCCATCCTGACCGTAACTTCGCCAAACGACGAGGAATCCACCGTCTGCAGTAAAAGCGACATCCGGATCCGCCTGGTCCCATGTTGTGTGTGTGTTGACCTGAAATTCGCCACCGAAAGCCGAACAAACGAATAAAGCGGCCAATAAACATAAAATTAGAATCTTTTTCATTGCACTCTCTCCTCCGAATTTTTTTCCGAATCGGCCTGCGGATACGTTTTTCGCCGCAGACCTTAAAAATGCCATAAAGCATTATTTTCACAGTGATTAAAACTCTCGCCTAATGCTCAATCTATATCCAACGCTCCTTCGCCCACTATATTATAAGGCGTTGGAGCCGGCTGAAATATTGATTAGAAATTTCTTAAATTTTCTAAAAAAGTCACTTTTTTTTAGAAAAAATTCGAAAATATTGCAGTCAAAAAGGTGTTTTTATGCTTCTAAGTTATTTTTAAAAAAGCAGTTACAGCTATCGCAAGTCTGTAAATTAAATCGTAATACAATTTACGGAAAATCCGTCATCTTTTTTCGATTATGGTCGGTATATACTCAATTACTATTCTTGGAAAATATGGAGTTTAATTTTTATTTCGCAGAAACAGCCAAACCCAGCCGTGGCGCTCGTATTCATCGGGCAGCTTGGAACTAAGTTCCGTCATTTTCTCGCGAACTTCTTTTATTTCCTTCTGAATCTTTTCCATTTCCTCTTTTGTTTTAACCCGTGAGGGACCATCTAATTTCTGTATTAACTCTCCGAAACGCTGTTGTATCGGCTCAAGTTCTTTTCGAATCCGATCATACTCGGCTTTTTCCTCGGCCGTAGGTTCGGGCAGGTCGGGCTTTTGCAAACAGAAATCACCGACGAGTAAATCGAGTAGTCCGTCACCATTCCAGTCGGTGACGCAAATTTTCGAGCGGCTTCCTCTGGCTACTTCTTTTGAGACTCGGGATCGGTCCATGGAACGGCCGGGCGGTACAAGCTGGACAGCGGATGCCAGCTCGGGGGAATTGGAGCTGCCTGTATTACTGAAAAGCGAGACACTACCGTCGTCGGCGCCGACTAAGAGGTCGAGATCGCCGTCACCTTCCCAATCGGCGGCGTACGGCCCCGCCCGGCTTGAAACGCTTGCTATTTGTTGTTCTTTACCGAAAGCAAAGGATTCCGCAGTCCCTTCGTTGGGAATCAGATAAACTTTGCCGCGTATGGTCCCGACAATAAGGTCGAAATCACCGTCACCGTCCCAGTCGGCTACACTGACGGCCGAAGCCGAGCCTGTTATTCCTATCGGCTTCTCCGGCGTGTTTTCGATTTTCCTGCCGCGGTAATATACGAATGTACCTTCTTCGGTTTGTTCGAATTTGGCGTTTCCGGTAATTAGGATTTGGTTGGATTTCTCTTGTATGCCGCCGCCGATGTTTATGATATTACCGTCTTTATCCTCAATCATTTCCGGTGCGGCAAAGTTATGGTCGGGCCCGCCTTTGAAGAAAAATATTTCGCCCGGCCAGGAGCCGGAGATTAAGTCCATGTGACCGTCGTTATTTATGTCCGCAACATGCGGACCGAATCCGATGCATCAGCCGCTTGGGACGCAGCCGTCCTCTTTTCCATCTTTGAATTTTACACCTGCGGCAAGTTTCGGCTGGGAGTTCGTGCCCTCATTTCGATAAATCCATAGGGCCCCGCCCCCGAACTGGCCGACCAATAAATCTTTAACACCATCACCATCGAAATCGCAGACAAACGGCGCAGCATGACCGACGTCGGTATCGATTGGCTTGCCGGCGGCTTCCAGCCTGACCGGTTGTTCCAGTTCCCGCGAAAGACCGGTTATTTCCGTTGAAATTAATCCCGCCGAAATCAAAATGAGAATCTTTAACATAATAAATCATCCTTTCTATAGAAAAAATCATTATAAATATTTACATCCGGTTTAACAATAAAATCTATAGTGGTTTGATGTACGGCTCGATTGCCTTCGCGTGAGGATGCGTATCGACAAAATTATCCCGCTGTCCTGATCTGGAAAATATATAAAGAGCATATCCGCCCCAGCCGCCGCCGCAGTATTTACATGCCAGGCATTTCTCGGATTCTATCAGGGGCTCCATCCCCTCATCAATCTGAAGCTGGTAACTCATTCTTATGGCATCCGCTAATTTATCGATATCTTCATTAAGCACAGCTTCGGAGGCGACTCTGCCGGCCAGGTAAATCGCATCGTAATCGCGGTCTTTTTCGGCGATATCCGGCGTGTCGTGCTCCTGGTTGGTATAGTTTATCGCCATAAGGCCTTTTAGCATACTGCCGTTGCGCTTGAGGTGCAGGACGGGATGCAGGCCGCTTTGCCAGACGCAAATACCGGTCTCCTGAATAATCGCCGGGTCCTGCCAGCCCACACCGAGGTTAAGCTCGCTCAGTACGCCATCCTCTCCGTTGAGAATCGCCCATGCGCCGCTGCCGCCGAGGCCGGATCGCTTTTCATAATCCCAGCAGTTCAGCGACACCAGCGGCGAAATTGCGCAATTGACTATGAATCCGCCGTCTCTCGCGAACCGTGGGACATCAAGCCAGCCACCGGCGAAATCTACCCGCAGGGGAGCTTCTTTAGGGGCTCGAATCCACTTGACTATCCCGGTTGTCGAAACAGGCTTGAATTTCGGCGGAGTTTTAGGCAGGACATGATATTCTACGCCGTGCTCTACGCAAAGGGCACGCTTTAATTCGCCGTATTTATCGTCCTCGGTGACGACCAAAATATCAGGCTTAATTCGAAGGAAATGGTCTTTGAAATCCAGGCCTATTTCCATATTTTCTCCCATGACGACATCATCCACCATCTCAAGCGATTGAATTAATGCCCGTTTGTGCTCCTGCGGGATTGAAGAACGCCGGTTCTTGTGGGCCCATAAAACGTCGTCCGAAGCGAAACACACGGTCAGGTGATCGCCTAAGGTTTTGCATTCTGTGAAAAACTGGACGTGGCCCGCGTGGAGAATATCATAACATCCGGAGACAAATATCTTTTTCATATTCCTTCCTCTATGTGCTTTGTCAAGAGGTTCTGTTAATGAAATGGATTATAACATTTTCCGGCGGATTTTGTTAGAAATAATCGTATTTTTGCCGAAAAAACCTTCCGCATCGAGTGCTTCTATTGTTTATTGGCCGTTTATTGACGTCTCATTGACATCCTCGAACGTCTCTAAAATGTCGTAACCTTCGGCGCCCCGTGCGTCATCGAACAATGAAAAAACCAGAAATCCCAGACCGATAAGTCCCAAGGCAATCAGCCGGAGCTCTCTGTCGTTTTCGGTGTCATCCTCCTTATCAAAAGGGCTATACTGGTCATCTTCGCTGGTTTCCGTGAGTGACCATAGAAGAATGCCCGGCAACATAATCATACCTCCTATTGCGGCAGGAAATTCACCCGGAGGCTCATAGTTTCTTAAGTCATAGTTTTTTGTTATTCTCCGACCGTCCGGGAGGGTATATGTAATATCGACAAAATGATTCTTGATAAGAACGCTGTCTTTTGGGATTTGAATCTTGCAGGGTGTTTCGCCGTGAACTTTCGAGCCTACCTGTACGGTCGCCCCTGACGGCTGTGAATATAAATTCAACTGATATGGCCCCTTGCATCCTGTTAGTAAAAAAACAAGTAAGAGACAAATAACCTGCCGAAAGCTTTTTCTCAAACAATAACGATTTATTGATGCCATTCTTTAGTCCTCCGCATAACAATAAATAGGTTGTCGTTGATGATTATTTATTATTCTATATATTTCTATTCCGCCGACATACTTTGCTATAAGATTGTATAGCAAACATCCAATTGCAACGAAAACAAACCCTAAGATAGCGTAAATAAAAGGCATAAAAAAAATAAACGCACTGCTTAAAAAAGCCGGCCCCATACCCCGAGTGCCTCGTGCTGAACTGGTTGTTATCGTAATCAATACGAAAGGTATCATGAATATCAATGATATCACAAAATACATTATTCCGGCAATTTTTGCGGTTTGTAATACCCCGATTCTTTTAATTTGTGACATTTTTCTGTCCTTTCAGAATATTCTAAATTTTTCGTCCATCTTTTTTTAGCCATTGTCCGGATTTTCCATGATATAAATAACAAGTTTGTAAGACGATATCTTATCGAATTCGGACTGCGGCAGATAAGTTAAAGCGGATGCGAGCTGGAGCTCTTTGGCATCTGGTTTCAGTGTCGAATTCTGGCAAATACTTGCCGCGAGATTTCCTTCTTCGTCAAAAAATGCCGCATTGTATGAAATATTAAGAGCTTTTCCCGAGAGGTTGGTGATTTTCGGAACACCGATAAGTCGAAATCTGCCGGACGAGGGCGATGTTTTACCCCTAAATCGACAGAGGGCCTGAATGTCCTCGTTTTTCAGATCGAGCGTAAAGATTTTTTCTTGGTCTGATATACCGGCTTCATACAGCTTGCATTTGCCGGATTTAACTATCTTGCCGGGAGCCGCGAATGAGGTCGCGGCAAATACCATTACAAAGATTATCATAAAAATTTTTTTCATTTCAATATTCCCTATAAACAGCGACACTCTATGAATAATATGTTGTATCCTTAAAGCCAGTTTGTTTTATCAGTGGATTAATGTTTGTTTTCATACCTTTCTATTTTTCAGTTTTATCCAATCCTTCCACTGTCGCATTTTCCAATATAAACTGTTTTCCATCTTCGGCTTCGATTTTCACATGATTAATCTTAACGTTTTTGGCGTTGCGAATAGTCAGACCGGTGGAAGCGGAGATTTGTACGTTTTCGAGCACTACATCCGATATGAGACTTTCCGGCAGGCCGACGATAAAACCGGCGCTGCGCGGACTGGAGACTTTTAGGTTCGTAATCCGAATATTGCGATAGACGGGTGTTTCAGGCGTGACGGGTTGAGCTTCGTTTTCCGCCGGGATTTTCGGATAATAACCGGAGATGCTGATAGGGACAGTCACATTCTTCATTGTGATGTCACTATAGGTTATGTTTTCCACAAGGCCGCCTCTGCCTCGGTAGGATTTGATTCGGATTCCGTTGTCGGTATCTTCGAAGGTGCATCGCTGTACGGTCAGCCCGTGCACGCCACCCACGGTTTCACTGCCTATGGAAATTCCATGACCATGTCGAATTACACAATCGCTTACTGTGATGTTCTCGCAGGCGAACTCACGCCCATCAACCTTGCGGCCGGATTTGATTGCCACGTTGTCGTCACCAACATCAATGTGGCACTTAGTAATCAAAACATTCCTGCACCTGCTTGGATCGATCGCATCTGTATTCGGGGCTTCTTCCGGAGCCATGAAGGTCACGCTTTCGATTACAACGTCTTCACAGTCCGTAGGTACCAGATGAAATTTGGGCGAGTTCCGGATGGTGACGCCGCTGATTTTCACATTTTTGCAGCGGGTCAGAATAATCATGTTCGGTCGTGGCAGAGTGTAGCCCGATTTCTTGCGCCGCGCCTCTTCGGCCGGTCCCCACCAGACCTTGCCGCAGCCGTCGATAGTTCCTTTGCCGGTAATTGATATATCCGTAAGGTCTTTGCCGCCGATGAACGGGACAAAATCACTGCCGCTTGTGGCGCTTAGCCAGTCACCGGGAGTTTTCATAAAATCCGCGTGATTGTCGGTTGCCTGCAATGTCGCACCTTCATCGAGCTGAAGGGTTGTCTTGTTTTGCAGGGTAATCGGTTTGCTCAAATATGTGCCGGATGGAAACCTGACGATACCGCCGCCTGATTTGCCGCATTCGTCGAGTGCCTTTTGAATAGCTTCTGTGTCAAGTGTTGTTCCATCACCTTTAGCGCCGTATTGGCGGACATCAAAGACCTTATCTTGTGTCTGAGCGGCGGCTGTTCCGATTAGCGATACAATGCTTAACAGAATCAAAATATAAAAACCAATCTGACGCCGATTAGTAATGCCCGGTTTGTTTATATAGCCTGTTATCATTCGACATCTCCTTTGAAAATTGCCTCAATAAAATATTCGGCAGTTTATAATTTTTCTACTATTTGCTTTGCCCAGGCTGTGGCTCGTTCGAGTTCGCCTTCCTTGAGCGGACCTTTGGTATCATTGACACAAAAACCTTCGGGGGCGAGAATTATTTCCGCACCTTTTTTGCCGAGCTTCTTCGAAACAGGTTCGGCGGCATAGCCGAACGTCTTCATTAAAAAACGCAACGCACGCGGTTTGGCGTCATCTTCTGAAATGCGAGTATCGAAAGCCGCCGCCCTTACACCCCGCAGTCCGTCGGTGGGTATTCTTTTTAAAAAACCCTTGGTGCCCGGTGACGGGCTAAATGCGCGGGTAGGGGAGCCTACAACCAAAAGATTCAATCCTTTCAATTGCTCAGGCTTGACTTCATCTACTTTAAGAACTTTAACTTCCGTTGCTTTGCCGATAACATCACCAATCGCCTGCGCTATTTTTTCGGTATTGCCATAAAACGACTCATAAATTACAAGTGCTTTCATGTTTACTCCAATCAGTCACTATAGCGGTATATACAAATATAAAACACCAATATCTTATAATCTTCTATAGAGATATAGTTAAGATTTATTCTCCGTGCTCAAATCTTTCGATTCTGCTCGATACGGAAAAGAATAATCTATGCCTTGTCCGTCACCACGTGTCTTCGAGTTTATTGGCATTTGACATCGAGCACCGTAATTCTGCATTCGATTGTTATAGTATCCTATCCGCCGGCGGTTTCGCGAATATAGAATCCCTGGTCTGCCAGACCGGTGGAAGATGGAGTGCCGGCGATTCTCGCCAGGTAGGTATCTCCCATTTTCTTAATATGTTCGGCGATGTTGTCGAAGTAGTTAAAATGGGATTGTTCCTCATAAATGATTGTCTCGAAGAGTTTCATGCTGATGCTGTCACCGTTGTCGCGGCAAACCATCAGTAATTCGTTATAAACATTTATAGTGAGATCTTCCAGATTCGCATCGAAAGGGAAAATCTTTTCAACTTTCTGCCCCTTTTGTGACTTTTCCAACGGTTCGGTTGTTGGCTCTCCGCCCAGCTCTTTAATGCGTTCGGCAAACTGCTCGGCATGGCGCATCTCATCAATCGCAATCAGCTTCATATTCGCCGCCAGCTCACCGTAATCCATGTCATCCAGGCCGTAATGCTGATTCATATACTGCGCTATGGCCTGTAATTCCATTGCACGTGCTTTATTGAGGGCATCGATGACTTTTTTCTTTTTGTTTTCTCCTGTATTTTTCGCCATATCTCTGCTCCTTATTTAGGTGTTATTTTATATATGTCTTTGCGCAGCATTATACTTTTCGCAGATAGGGTTGCAAGAGTTATTCCATATTGTTTATCCAGATGGTAATTTGGGAGTGAAAATTCTGTGGATTTTAACGGCGGTTTTCAATAATACATATTTTCCATGGCCGGACGGAACCTGACCTGTTTTCGTAATATATTTTACGTATTAACAAAAAACGACTTATAAATTACATGCGTTTTCTTGGTTATTACAACCAGTTATAAAAGAGTTACACCAGTTGTTTTTTTCTATTAATGTTCCGTTTAATTTTATTTAATAATTCGGTGAGGTCACTTGCTTTCATACCAAATGTACTTGGTAAATATCGGATATTTTTGCATTGTATTCTTACAAGACCAAGATTAATTTCTAAAGGTGGCGGTTCAGAAGTAAGCTTAATTCTTACTTTATATCGATCTATTCCTTCGCCCTTATAAAATTCGCAAATATCGTCCCAATAGAAACTCTTTTTGCGCCATGGTTCAGCTATAATGAGTTCTTCCGGCGTGATTACCAGCGATACTTTTGCTTTTACAAAGAGGGCATATGCAAAAAAGCCTAATAATATTCCACCAAGGAGTGGAAGAATGGAACCAAATTCATATGTTACAAAAATACTGGGAATAGTACCAAGAGAAAAGAGAATTGCCGAAGACGTTATCAAAAGTATCTGTTTAAATTTAGGAACTCTAAATATTTTGGGAAAGTCATTATCCATTCGGTTTTATGTTAAGCTATCATATTATTTTGTTGTTACTGGATAGCGTGATAATAATTTGTGTGTTATATTGTATATTCATAGTTTTTAAATCACAAATCTGCGCTGTGTCGCTTTCTTCCCCGCCATCCATTTCGGTAAAAAAGCTATATTAAAACACGATTATGGTCGCCAACATGTTTATGCTACTTCAAATCTGCTGAATAAAATCCCAGTTGTGCCCGCTTGTTATTTTCATGTGTTAACATACGACGGAAGCAGAAGAAAGTCAAAAGCAAAAGTAGATTAGCTTTATCGTTGTATAGGATTGGCGGCAAGGTAGTCGTTTATGTACCTGCTAACGTGAGTTTTTATATTTTTTCTTATCGAGGCTATTTTTTCTCTGCCGACATAGAGACCGCTGTCCCAGCATACTCCCTCGGCGTATATGTCATTTCTTTCCAGGATAGCGGCTTCGAAATGAACTAATCGAAATGAGTAAATATAAACATCTTTGAGTGAAGGTTCTTTGAAGATAACAAGATATAACGCCAGTCGCGGACGGCCCGGCGCGTATTCAAGCTGGTCTTTGGTTAAGAGCTTTATTTTCGATTCCTTCAACTTCTCTTCTATATCTTTTTGCAATTCTTCGGTTATAGATTGCTCTTCGGTTTTTTCCTTTGCAATAACATCGATATAAACTGAGACGCCGTTGGAGTCCTCTAATCGCCTGCGGAATTCTTGGAGGATTTTTGCTTTGTCTTCTTCCTGTGCGAGGGCAAACACCGCGGCAAAAATACTAAAAAAAATCGAAATTGCCGCTGCAACGTAAATCCGGCATCTTTTTGTTTTCATGAATCACCTCTTATTTAAGAACCTCTTTTTGTTGTCTTCCGACTATTCTATAAGTTAACTATTTTAATTCAACCGGCAGATTTGTAAATTAAGGAATTATCTCCTCTTAAGTGATAAATTGCGGTCTATTTGCCATATTGCGTGGCCAGGTCCATCGCGGGCAAAAACAATGCAGACTTTTAGGTCGTAGGGGCTGAACAAAAAGGCCAAATCGCACGTAAAAAGGTTGATAAGTGGGAAAAATTAAAATATTTTAAAAAATATTGTTGACGGTCTGCCGATATCAGTATAAATTATAGTTTTAGGTGTTGAAAAGTATATCAGACCAATAAGAAAGGATCTGGTTAGGATTTTGAACGAAATCTTAAGAATGCTGTTTTTTATAACCTAAACTGCCTGAAGGCAACTAAAATGTCCGTATCTTTTGGACCGCTGGCAGTTTGAAACAGCGGTTTTTTTATTGCTCTTTTTTAAGTTTATAGTTATAACCGACGAGCCCGTTGTCGATTTTAGAACAGGAATCGACCTCGCCGTTTAGACAGGCAATAAAACGGCGGGGAAAATCGGGCACAAAAAATGATTTCGGGCTCGTAGCTCAGCCGGTTAGAGCGCACGCCTGATAAGCGTGAGGTCGGTAGTTCGAATCTACCCGGGCCCATTGATAATCTGAGATTTGAGATTTCAAATTTAAGATTCCTGTAAAGCAGGCTCGGGGACGTAGCTCAACTGGGAGAGCGCCGGCTTTGCAAGCCGGAGGTTGTCGGTTCGAGCCCGATCGTCTCCATTGAATTCGACCTGGTCGAATCCAATGCCACGGCGAAACATATTTGTGAAGCCGGGCAATAAAACGGCAGATTTTTTTTGATTTTTTGAATAAATCGGCGGCTGACGCGTATATATAGCGGCAGAGGAATTTTTCGCCGGTTTGTTTTAAGAATATGCTATTTGACAAGTTAATATGCAGATGCGTGGGATTATACAATTATAATTCCGAGCGTGTTTTTCGCATCCCATGCGAAGAACATGTTAATATGAGCGCTCATAGACAGGCGATTTGTATAACCAGTTCAATCAAAGATTGATATGGTCAAGTTACTAAGGGTGTATGGGGGATGTCTAGGCGTCGAGAGGCGATGAAGGACGTGGCA